>CAZDNN010000384.1:0-6397 GCA_964506385.1 uncultured Planctomycetota bacterium | reverse complement strand
GGAACGACGCAGGGAAGAAGTTCACCAAGATCGCCGAGGGCTTGGGTCACGTCGTCGCCGCCGATTTCGACAACGATGGGTTCGTGGACCTGTTCTCGTGGTCGTCGAAGCGGGTTTACCGCAACGAGTCGGGCAAGGCCTTCAAGCCGATCGCCACGCCCGACCTGCCCGGAGGCGCCTGCCGCGGCGCCTGCTGGGGTGACTTCAACGGCGATGGCTTCGCCGACCTGTACGTGGGCGGCTACGAGGACTGGGGCAAGGGGCTGACCTTCCCCGACTTGGTGCTGACGAACGAGGGGGGCAAGGGCTTCAAGCTGACGTGGAGCGACCGCCGCTATCGCGCCCGCGGGGTCACCGCCTGCGACGTGGACCGCGATGGCGACCTCGACGTCTACGTGTCCAACTACCGCCTTCAGCCCAACGTCCTGTGGCTCAACGACGGCACGGGCAAGGCGCGCGACGTGGCGGGGGCGCAGAATGCGCTGGCCACATCGAAGGGCTTCGGGGGCGGTCACTCCATTGGAGCCGCGTGGGGCGATTTCGACAACGACGGGTGGATCGATCTGTTCGCCGGCAACTTCGCGCATCGCGACAACCGGGGCGATCAGCCCAAGTCGCGCTTCCTGCGCAACCTACGCTGCGAGGGAAAGGCGACGTTCCAGGACCGCGGGACCTGCGGCGTCTTCTACCAGGAGTCGTACGCCTCCCCAGCCGCCGGCGATTACGACAACGACGGCGATCTCGATCTCTTCTTCACCACCGTCTATGGGACCGCCTCGTTCGGGAGGAAGAACCATCCCGTCCTCTTCCGCAACGACGGCGGCTTCAAGTTCGCCGACGCAACATCGGCGGCGAAGGTGGCAGGGCTGCCCCCGACCTACCAGGCCGCCTGGGCCGACTTCGACAATGACGGCGACCTCGACCTCGCCTCGGCGGGCAAGCTGTTCGTGAACCAGGGCACCGGGCATCATTGGCTCAAGGTCCGTCTCAAGGGCGACGGAACGAAGGTGAACCGGTCCGCCATCGGCGCCCAGGTGCGGATCAAGCTTGGCGACAGGACCCTGACCCGACAGGCCGAAGCCGGCACAGGCGAGGGGAATCAGAACGATCTGTGCCTGCACTTCGGTCTCGGCAAGCACTCCGCGCCGGTCAATCTCGAGATCCTGTGGCCGGGGGGCCACACGCAGACGGTTCAGGTCACTAGAGTGGATCGCGTGGTCGATGTGACCAACGGGAAACCCTGAGGGCAAGTCCCTGCGGAAGGAGGCTGCTCCGTGCGAACGACGGGAAGGAACCTCGCGACGGCGCTTGCCGCACTGGCTGGCGCGCTCGCCCTGTGTGGCTGCGGCCGGCCGTCGCAGGCCGCCGAGGGCTCGCTGAGGGTCTTCATCCTGGCCGGCCAGTCGAACATGGAGGGGGTCGGCCAGGTCGAGGGGGACCACAAGGGCTCCCTCCGACACCTCGTCAGCGACCCCAAGACCGCCGGGCGCTATGCGCACCTGGTGGACAAGGACGGCAAGTGGATCGTGCGCGACGACGTATGGATCTGGTGCCTGCCCCAGAAAGGCAAGGGCCGCAAGGGGAAGCTGACCGTCGGCTACGGGGCGAGCAGCCGCACGATCGGCCCGGAGTTCGGGTTCGGCCTCGTCGTGGGCGATTACCTCGAAGACCAGGTGCTGCTCATCAAGATCGCCTGGGGCGGCAAGGCCCTGGCGACCGACTTCCGCCCGCCAAGCTCGGGCGGAAAGGTCGGCCCGTGCTACACCGAGCTGGTCAAGCGCACGCGCGAGGTCCTCGCCAACCTCAAGACCCTCTTCCCCGACTACGACGGCAAGGGCTACGAAATCGCCGGCTTCGGCTGGCACCAGGGCTGGAACGACGGCTGTAGCTGGGACGCCACGAGGCAGTACGAGGAAAACCTCGCCAACTTCATCCGCGACATCCGCAAGGACCTCGGCGTCGAGAAACTTCCCTTCGTGATCGCGAACAGCGGCTTCGCCGGATGGGGGCAGAAGGTCGACCGCCGACTGGCCATCATGAAGGCACAGGCCGCTGTGCCCGAGCGCAAGGAGTTCAAGGGCAACGTCGTATGCGTCGAGACCCGCGGCTTCTTCCGCGGCTACCCGTCGCGCCACAACTACCACTGGAACAACAACGGCGAGACCTACTACCTCATCGGCGACGCCATGGGCAAGGCCATGGTGACGCTGCTCGGGGACTATATGGCTCGCCACGAAGGGCCACACAACGGCGCCTGCTGGTCGGGGGCGGGCATGGTGGACTGGCACAACACGACGGGATTCCAGAAGGGGCAGGCGTGGAAGGCGCCGACGTCCGCATCGACTCCCTGAGAGTCTGGCGGCTGAGGTCTGCATGGGAAGCAGCGACGTCAGGCGGACACTGAAGCCGCGAGGCTGGAGGTCTGGGGCGATCCCCCTTCGGCCCAGAGGCCCGCAACCAAACCCGCCAGCGGCACGAGCAGCAACGCGAGAGGAACCGGGCCGGTGGAGCTCATTGCTGGTCCATCCATACGGTCATCGCCCCTGGGTCGCGGTTTGCCCAGGCGTAGTAGGGCACGGCCGTGAGGCCAGCGCCCTTCGCTCGGATGACCGTCACGCCGCCCAGCAGGTTCGCCCGGTGCTCGGCCGTCAACTCGGCCTCACGCGGCAGCGAGAGCTCGAGCACATCGGCCTCGGGGTGGTCCGCCGCCTCCAGACAGTAGACGATCGGGCCGCGCATGAGGGCCACCTTGCCCCGGTCGGCCTCGACCTTCTCGTGGGCGTAGACCCGGCGGATCGGCATCGGCAGGTCCAGCTCGACAACGTCACCCGCCCGCCAGCGGCGCTTCAGGTGCACGTAGCCGTCGGCCTCCGGCACCGCATCGGTCGCCTGGCCGTTGACCTTCAGGCCGATGGCTGGGGCATCATCGGTTGCGAAGCGGTAGAGGTCGCTGGGAACGGGCCGGCCCCGCGCCCAGCCCGGAATCCGCAGGCAGAGCGTGAAATTGGACGCCTGCTCTGGCGTGACCGTCAGTCGAACGCGACCGTTCCACGGGTAGTCTGTTTCCTGCGTCAGCTTGAGCGTCGCGCCGCGGTCCATCCTGAGCGATGCCTCGCCCGCAAGGTAGAGGTTGACGTAGGCCACGCCTTTCCCAAGGGCATAGGCGAAGCCGCCGACCTGGGGGATGAGGCGCGTGAGGTTGGTCGGGCAGCAGGCCAGGCCGATCCACGGCCGCCGCCGGGCGCCCTTGCTCTCCAGCGGATTCTGGTAGAAGAAGGCGTTGCCGGCGAGCGAGATGCCCGAGATCGCGCCATTGTACAGGGTCAGCTCCATCACGTCCGCATACCTGGCGTGGGCCTTGAGCAGGCTCATCCTGTGCTGCCAGAGCACGTGGGCGATGGCCGCGCACGACTCGCAGTAGGTGCGGTTGGGCAGCAGGTAGGGGTCGCCGAAGCCCTCGTCGTGGTACTGGGCCGTGCCGATGCCGCCGGTGAGGTACATCTTGCGGCCCACCACGTCGCGCCAGATGAGGTCAACCGCCCGCTCATAGGCCGGGGCGTCCATGAAGCGCGCGACGTCGGCCATCGCCGAATAGACGTACCCCGCCCGCACGGCGTGGCCCACCGCCTCGGTCTGGGCGGCCAGCGGCTTGTGGTCCTGCATCCGGCCGTTGCGCACGCTGTTGCGGGCACGCCGGTATGTGCGGCGCTGCTCGGGCGTCTGCGGGCCATGGGGCTTGGGCGGCAGGACGGCGGTTGCGGGGTCGAAGGGCTTGCGCTCGGCGCCGTGGGCGTGGCCGCGCTCGTCGAGGAAGAACCGCGCCAGCTCCAGGTAGCGCCGCTCGCCGGTCGCGCGGTAGAGCCTGATCAGGGCCAGCTCCACCTCCTCGTGCCCGCCCACGTCGTACCGCTTGCCGGCGCCGAAGATGCCGTCGATGTGGTCGGCGAACCGCTTCGCCGCGTCGAGGACCCTGGCCTGCCCGGTCAGCCGATGGTGCGCGACCGCCATCTCGAAGAAGTGCCCCGCGTTGTAGAGCTGATGCTCGAGACGCAGGTTCGCCCACCGCTGGTCGGAGTCCCTGACGATATAGCACGAGATCAGGAACCCGTCCTTCTGCTGCGCCGCCAGGACGCGGTCGAGGATGCCTTCCACACGACGGCGCAGCTTGGGGTCGTCGCGATGCTGCAAGGAGCACAGCGCGCCTTCGAGGGCCTTGTGGAGGTCGGAGTCGAAGGCGTGGTGGCCGCGCAGCGGGCCGTCGAACACCCCAGCCGCCTTGTCGAAGTTCGTGACGTGTCCATCCTTCTCGAGGCAGTCGAGCGCGTGGGGGACGGTCACCGCATGGTGGGTTTCCAGCCTCGCCGCCCAGAAGCCGCCGTGCAGCGTCACCCGGCCGTGCTCGACCGCGCGCAGGCCGCGCGCGGCGGCCGGCGCGCCTGCGCCCGAAGAGCCCACCGCCCCGACGATCAGCAGCAGACCCACAGCGAGCGTCCACCAGCAGCCCATTGGCAAGTCTCCTGCGTGGGGAACAGGTCCGTGGCGGTGACGACCTGGCTGGTCCTGATCCCGGCTTCGAGGACGGCCGGCCAGCGCAGAACCGCCGGCACGTGGATGCCGCCTTCGAGGACCATGCCTTTGCCGCCTCGGAGCGGGTAGCTCCCCGCGTTCAGTCTGCTGGGCGGGGCGCTCGCCCTGCGCGGCCCAACGGCTCACGCAGGATTCCCCGGCGGCAGTCCCTCGAAGCCGAAGTAGCGGGCCGCGTTGCGGTAGGCGATGTCGGCGACCATGCCGCCGCAGAGGGCGAAGTCGCGGGGGAGCAGGCCCCGCTCGATCTCCCCACCCACCAGGTTGCACAGCAGGCGGCGGAAGTAGTCGTGCCGCGGGTAGGAGAGGAACGAGCGGCTGTCGGTGAGCATCCCCACGAAGGTGCTGAGCAGGCCCATCGACGAGAGGCACTCGAGCTGGCGGAGCATCCCGTCGATCTGGTCGTTGAACCACCAGCCGCTGCCGAGCTGCATCTTCCCAGGGGCGCTCCCGTCCTGGAAGTTCCCGATGGCGGTCATCAGCACGTCGTTGTGCGCGGCGTTGAGGCTATAGACGATCGTCTTCGCGAGCTGGCCCTCGGCGTCGAGGCGGTCGAGGAAGCGGTTCACCCCCCGCGCGACGTGCACGTCGAGGATCGAGTCCGCGCCCACGTCGCGGCCGATCGTCTCCAGCAGCCGGGTGCGGTTGTTGCGCAGCACGCCGATGTGGAACTGCTGGACCCAGCCCGCCGCGCAGTCCATGACGGCGAACTCGTGGAGCATGGCGGACTTGAACTTGAGGATCTGCTCGGCGTCGAGCTCGCGGCCGCCGCGGACGCGGTCGAAGGCGCGGGCGACCTCGCGGTCGGTGTAGTCCTCGGCGTAGAAGTTCTCGATCCCGTGGTCGGAGAGGCGGCAGCCCATCTCGTGGAAGAAGCCGTGGCGCAGGCGCAGCGCGTCGAGGTAGGACGCGAAGTCCGTGACGTCCAGGTCCGCGGCGGCGGCGAGTGCATCGACCCACGCGTTGAAGGCATCGGGCGTCTCGACGGCCATGCCCTTATCGGGGCGGAAGGCGGGGAGCACTTGGACATCGAAGTTTGGGTCGGCGGCGACGGCGGCGTGGTGTTCGAGGCTGTCGGTCGGGTCGTCGGTCGTGCAGACAAGGACGACGCCGAACTGCTTCATGATGCCGCGTGCGGAGAACTCGGGCTGAGCGAGGAGCGCGTTGCACTCTTCCCAAATGCCCTGGGCGGTCTCGGGGCACAGCAGGCGGTCGGCGATGCCGAAGGGCCGGCGGAGCTCCAGGTGCGTCCAGTGGTAGAGCGGGTTGCGGAGGGTCTTGGGCACGGTCTCCGCCCACTTGAGGAACTTCTCGTAGTCGTCGGCGTCGCCAGTGCAGAAACGCTCGGGCACGCCGGCGGCGCGCATGAGCCGCCACTTGTAGTGGTCGCCGGCCAGCCAGATCTCCGTGACGTTGCGGAACTGGTGGTCCTCGGCCACCTGCTGGGGCGGGAGGTGGCAGTGGTAATCGAGGATCGGCTGGTGCTCGGCGTAATCGTGGTAGAGCCGTCTCGCCGCCTCGCTCTCGAGCAGGAAGTCGTCGGTGATGAACGCATCGGGCATCGTCGGCCCCTTCCGTCGCCGGAGTTGCGAGTGTTCCATCGAGCTCGCCGATGTCGTGTCGGTGCACTCTACAGAGGGCAGGAGCCGGTGTCAACCCCCAGGGGCACCGTCCTCTCGCCGCCGCGTGCGCCCCGTAGCGGGTGAAAACCATTACGGACTTCAACAACTCCGTAACGCTCGCGCGCCGCTGTCGCCAGTGGCGGCGTACCTGGGGAGTTGGGGCCTCCTGTGGTTGCTCGCCCGGCCCTCGC
>CAZDNN010000383.1:0-6399 GCA_964506385.1 uncultured Planctomycetota bacterium | reverse complement strand
TGGACGCTGGATACTCGCAGGCACGGATGTTCCGCCTCTCAGCGAGCATCCAGCATCCAGTATCGAGCGTTCTTCCATCCATCCACCCATCCATTCCTCCACCCATCCACTCCTCCTTCATCCAACCATCAGCCGTTCCTCGGGATACGCGTACTCCGCGCGGCGCGGCTCGCCGATGAACGACAGCGCCAGCGTCAGCGGCCCGAGACGGCCGATGAACATCAGGGCCGTGATGATCAGCTTTCCCGCCTGCGTGAGCTGGCGCGTGGCGCCCGTGGACAGGCCCACCGTGCCGAAGGCCGAGAAGGCCTCGAACAGGTAGTCCTCGAAGCCTGCCGGCTTCAGCGCCGCCTCGTTGCCGGCCTCCGCCGGCTTCTCGCCCCATGTCATCAGGGCCATCGTCGCCAGCGCGATCACCAGCACCGACAGCACCACCAGCGCGACCGCCCGGCGCACGATGGCGCGCGGCACCGTCCGCTGGAACAACTCCACCTCTCCGCGGCCGCGGAAGGCCGAGACCATGGCCTGCCACAGCACGGCCGCCGTTGTCGTCTTCACCCCGCCCCCCGTCGAGCCCGGCGAGGCGCCAATGAACATCAGCACCATGAGCAGCAGCAGCGCCGCCTGCCCCACCCCTGCGATGGGCACCGTGTTGAAGCCCGCCGTCCGCGCTGTCACGCTCTGGAACCAGCTCGCCAGGAGCCGGTCGCCGGTGGACAGCCCCTCGAGGGTATGTCCCGCGTCGGTCACGTAGAAGATCGCCGTGCCGGCGACCAGCAGAACCACCGTGGTGGTCAGCACCACCTTCGTCTGGGTCCGCAGCCGCGGCGCCAGCCCCGCCTGCACGCGGCCCCCCCGCAGCGACAGCAGCAGGTCCCGCAGCACCGGGAACCCCAGGCCCCCGACGACGATCAGCACCGACATCGTCACGTTCACGCTCACCAGGCGTGAGAACGCCTCCAGGCTGTCACTGTAGACCGAGAACCCGGCGTTGCAGAAGGCGGAGATCGAGTGGAACACCGCTTCGTAGAACGTCCGCGGCGAGTAGCCCCGCGTCGGAGCCAGGCAGAAGAAGAGCACCACGGCCCCCACCGCCTCGACCACGAACGTAATGAGGAGGATGAACCGGACGAGATGCAGGACGTCCTGGATGCTCTCCTGGTCGAGCATGTCGCGCATGACCACCTCGCGCTGCTTCGAGATCGTGCCGCCCACCGCAAGGAGCAGCGAGACCGAAAAGGTCATGATCCCCAGCCCGCCGAGCTGGAGCAGCACCAGGATCACGAGCTGGCCGAACGGCGAGAAGTCCTCACCCGTGTCCAGCACGATCAGCCCCGTCACGCACGTGGCCGACGTCGCCGTGAACAGCGCATCCACCGGCTCCACCCGCTGGCCCATGGCGCTCGCGGCCGGCAGGCTCAGCAGCACCGTCCCCACCGCTATGGCCACCGCGAAGGTCGCCACCATGAGCCGCGCCGGGTGCAGCCGCAACTGGCTCACCAGTCGCCGGGCCGGCCGCGTCTCCGAGAATGCCGACAGCAGCACCGCCACCTGCCGCACCAGGAACCACGCCGCCGTCCAGCCGCCCACCGACAGCTCGAGCAGGGGGATGAACACGATGAGGTCGAACCACCGCGACCGCAGCCACGCCAGCTTCCCATCGGCCAGCAGCGCGCGCGCCGCCACGTCGAGAATGAAGAAGCCGAGCAGACCGTAGTCGAGACGCCGCAGGAGGCCGAGATGGCTCTCACCCCACGCCGTCTCGTGGCGCACGGCGATCAGGGCCACCACGGCCGCCGTCACCAGCGCCTCCGCCGCGGCCAGACCCCACAGCCACAGCCGACGGCTGGGGGGACCGCCTTGTCCGTTCGGTGTCGTCACCATGGGCTCCATCGGCTCCGCGTCCGGCACGCAGTGCGTGCCCGGCCCTGTCGCACGGCGGGGACTCGCGTAACGGGGAACCAGTGCGTCCGATTATATCGGGGAAGGGCGCGGGCGGCAACGCGCAACCCGGCGCGCGGGGTCGTCAAGGCCGGTCGGGGCGCCTGATGCCCGGCCGCACCGGCGTCTCGTCGCCGCGGCGGAACGGGCGCTCGCGGCGGCCATCGTCCTGTTCGGGGCGCCCTCGCCACGGGAGCTCGCCGAGGGCGAAGTCGCGGAACCGCGTGATCTCATGGCGCCGGCCCCCGTAGTCCTGGAACAGGTCGCGCATGGCCTCCTTGACAGCCGGATCGCCCGCCGCGCGGAGCACGGCGGCGCGCATCAGCGTGCAGACGAAGCCGCGGTCGGAGCCGCGGAACTGCCGGGCCGCGCCCTCGAGCAGTCCGGCCACTGCGTCCTTCTGCCCGCGCTGCTGGCACACCTGTACAAGCTCGTAGCAGAGCACGCCGGCCAGATCGGGATCCTTCGTCTTGCGGACGAAGTCCGGGAATACCTTCGACGGGTCGTCACTGGCAAGGAAGAAGACGCCGCCCAAGCGCGTCAGGGCGTTGAGCACGTCGCCCCGCCGCCCGGTCAGGCGCTTGAGGCGGCCGGCCGCGGCCACACGCATGGCCAGGCCCACCGCCGTGCTCAGCCCCGGGGCGTCGAGCGCCGGAACGAAGACGAGATGCACCACATCGCCCTCGGGCACCCGCGGCGACACATTGCCGCCCTCAACCACGAAATGCCCCGCGTCGTAGCGAACCCGCTCGCCCGTGTACACATCGCCGGCGGTGCGCAGCACGACAAACCGCGCGAGCCTCGCGGGTGGCGCACCCGCCCCGCACAGGCCAGAGACCGAGAGGGTGAACATGGCGGCGATCGCCCATCGGATCACGGCAGGACCCCTTTACCCCCATCGCCAGGCATTATACCGAGCCCCGCGGCCCCTGGCAAGGCGCGAGCGAAGCTCTCTTGGTGGCGCGGCGAGCCGCAGGAGCGGGGTGGAATGATATCACACTTACGTAAGTGTGATATCATTCCACCGACGGCCCGTCCGTGCCCCCGAGCTGGCTGAGGCCGCCGGCTTGTGGGAACCGGTCTGCACTCGCACCCTGGGGCATCCGCCGGCCCCGCGGGGCAGAGGAGGCTGGCGCCGGTCGGTGACCCGATCGGGCACGAGGACGAGTCGGGAGGAAACCCCAAGATGAGGGGGCAGACCCCCAGCAGACGGTCTGCCAGCGCTGCCGCCTTTGACCTGCGCGTGCCGATCTGGTATTCAAGAAGAAGCTCAATCGGCAATCGGCAACTGGAAATTGGCAATTCCCCATGCCTTTTCTCATCGGCATCGACCTCGGCACGCAGAGCGTCAAGGCCGTCGTCCTCGACGACCAGGGCGCGGCGCGCGCCGTCGCCCAGCGCGAATACCCCATCGACACGCCGCAGGTCGGCTATGCCGAGCAGGACCCGCATACGTGGTGGACCGCCACGTGCGAGACCGTGCAGGAGGCCATCGCCAAGGCCCATGTCGTGCCCACCGACATCCGGGGCGTCGGCTTCTCCGGGCAGATGCACGGCACCGTGTGCCTCGACCGCGAGGGGCACCCCGTCCGACCCGCCATCATCTGGGCCGACGGTCGCAGCGCCCGCGAGGTCGATGAGCTGGTCGCCGAGGTGGGCCGCGAGCGTCTCGGCGAGCTGACCGCCAACCCCTTGGCCGCCGGCTTCATGGCCGCCACCGTCCGCTGGCTCCAGCGCCACGAGCACGACACCCTCTGGCACACGAGCAACCTCGTGCTGCCCAAGGACTACGTCCGCCTGCGCCTGACCCGCCAGATCGCCACCGACGTGACCGACGCGGCCAGCACCCTGCTCTTCGACGTGGCCCACCGGTGCTGGTCCGACGCGATGGTCGAGGCCGTCGGCATCGACCGCGAGCTGCTGCCCCGCGTCGTCGAGTCCCAGGAGGTGGTCGGCACGGTGACCCGCCGCGCGGCGAAGGACACAGGGCTGCCGGTCGGCGTGCCGGTGGTGGCCGGCGGGGGCGATCAGCCGGTCGGTGCCGTCGGCAACGGCGTGCTCGCCCCCGGCGCGATCCTGGCCACAATCGGCACGGGCGGCCAGCTCTTCACCCCGCTCGACGAGCCGGTCTACGATCGCGAGCTGCGGACCCACACCTTCTGCCACGCCGTGCCCGGCCGCTGGTTCGCCATGGGCGCCATCCTGAGCGCGGGGCTCTGCCTGCGGTGGCTGCGCGACCAGGTGTTCGACGGCCTGGCGCTGGACTACGAGGCGCTCTCCGCCGCGGCGGCCGACGTCGAGCCGGGCGCCGAGGGCCTGCTCTTCCTGCCCTACCTGCTCGGCGAGCGGACGCCGCACATGGACGCGCGGGCGCGGGGCGTCCTCTTCGGCCTGGCCCTGCGCCACGGGCGGCCGCACGTGATCCGCGCGGTGATGGAGGGGGTGGCCTTCGCCATGCGCGACTGCCTGGACGTCTTCCGCGCGTTCGGCGTGGGGAGCCAGCGGATCATCGCGGCCGGCGGCGGCGCGCAGAGCGCCGTGTGGCGGCAGATCCTTGCTGACGTCCTCGGCCTGCCCCTCGTCTCGGTGTCCACGGCCGAGCCGGCGGCGTGCGGCGCCGCCGTCCTCGCGGGGGTCGGCGCCGGCCTTTTCCCCGACGCCGAGGCCATCGCAGGGACCCTCGGCCGCGTCTCCAGCGCTACCGATCCGATCGACGAGAACGTCGAGCGCTACGGCAGGCTCTATCAGGTCTACCGCAGGCTCTATCCGCAACTGAGGGACGCGTATCGCGACCTCGACGGCGCCTGATGACTCTGGGCGGGGGCAATCGCAAATCCCAAATCGCAAGTCGGAAATCAGCGGGGACCTGTTTCTCGGGCTGGACGTTGGCACGCGAGGCGCGCGGTGCGTCGCCTGCGACGCGGCTGGCCTCGTGGTCGCCGAGGCGGCGGCGCCCCTGATGAAGGGCTCGTCCGAGCCGCGCCCAGGCTGGCACGAGCAGGACCCTGAGGACTGGTGGCAGGCCGCGCGCGTCTGTCTCGAAGCCACTGCCGCCAAGGCGCGCGACGCGGGATACACGCGCGCCGACCTCGGCCGCATCGCCGTCACGTCCACCTCCGGCACCATCGTGCTCGTGGACGGCGAGGGCAATCCCCTGCGGCCCGCCATCATGTACAACGACGGCCGCGCCGCCGCACAGGCGGACCGGGTGAACGACATTGGCCGCCTGCTCATCGACAAGCTCGGCTACCGCTTCTCCGCGAGCTTCGGCCTGCCCAAGATCCTCTGGCTCGCCGAGCACGAGCCCGAGGCCCTCGAGGCCGGCCGCATCTGCCACCCCGCCGACTTCCTGCTCGGCCGCCTGACCGGCCGCTACGACACCTCCGACACCTCGAACGCGCTCAAGGACGGCTACGACCTGCTCGAGGGCCGCTGGCCGGCCTTCGTCCGCCGCGAGCTCGGCCTGCCGCTGAGCAAGCTCCCGAGCGTCCTGCGGCCCGGCGAGCCGGTCGGCATGGTGCGCACCAGCGTCGTCGGCCGCGCCCGCCTGTCGCCCACCGCGCTCGCCTGCGCCGGTGCCACCGACGGCACCGCAGGGTTCCTCGCCTCCGGCGCCGTGCGGGTCGGGCAGTGGAGCTCGACCCTCGGCACGACCCTCGTCCTCCGCGGGGTCAGCGACCGTCTCATTCGCGACCCTCGGGGCCGCATCTACTGCCACGCCCACCCCGAGGGCCACTGGCTGCCGGGTGCCGCGTCGAACGTCGGCGGCGAGTGCCTCGAAGCGCGGTTCGGGGGGCGGGATCTCGCGGCGCTCGACGCTGCGGTGGCCGGCGCGCTGCCCAACGATCTCATCGTCTACCCCCTGGCGCGGCGGGGCGAGCGCTTCCCCTTCGTCGATCCTGGCGCCGAGGGGTTCGTCAAGGGGCGGCAGCGGAGCCAGGCCAAGCTCTATGCCGCCCACCTCGAGGGCGTCGGGTTCGTCGAGCGCTGGGGCCTCGAGCTCATGGCCGACCTCGGCGCGCCCGTCGAAGGCCCGCTGTGTGCCTCGGGCGGGGCCGTGGCCAGCGACGTCTGGCTCCAGCTCCGCGCCGACATCCTCGCCCGCCCGATCCGTGTCGCCGCCGACGCCCACTCCGCCAAGGGCGCCGCGCTCCTCGCCGCCTCGGGCGCCTTCGGCTCCCTCAGCGCCGCCGTCGAGGCCATGGTCCACTTCCGCAAGACCCTCGAGCCCCGTCCCACCCACCGCGCCTACCTCGACGGCAAGTACGCCCGCTTCCGCGCCGCCTGCGCCGAGCGCTATCCCTTGTCGCGAGGCTGAGTGCCGCCCTGCACCGTCGGCCATTGGGGGCGCCATGCTGCCGGGCGGCGGACGTGCGGCGGGTGACGGGGTTTCCGCATTTGCGCAAATGCGGAAACCAGCGCCACAGCCAAGCTCGCCGACACCGACGTCTCACCAGG
>CAZDNN010000382.1:0-6402 GCA_964506385.1 uncultured Planctomycetota bacterium | reverse complement strand
GCCCGAAGACCCGCACGCAGTCCGAACGGACTTCTGCCACGGGCTGCTAGCGGCAGACCTCGTCGAGTACGTCGTCGGCCACGTAGATCGGGCTGTCGAGGCGTACGGCGAGGGCAATCGCGTCGCTCGGGCGTGAGTCCACCTCGACGGTATCGCCGTTGCGCTGGATCAGCAGCCGGGCGAAGAAGGTGTTGTCCCGCAACGCGCAGACCTCGACCCTGTCCACCTCGCCACCCAGGTGGGCGATCACGCTGGCCAGGAGATCGTGGGTCAGCGGCCTGGCCGGCTCGTAGCCGCGGATCTTGCGGTCGATGGCGATGGCCTCCGAGATGCCGATCAGGATCGGGAAGCGGCGTTCCCCGCCACACTCCTTGAGCACGATCACCTGCGGGTCCGCCGTCTCGGTGATCATGATCTTCACCAGCTCGCAGCGCACCATGTTCATGCCATTCGCCCTCATGAAGCTCCCACTCTGGCGATTGTACGGCGCTGTCGCAGGGTTGTCAACAGGATTCCGCGCGCCCGAAGTGCCCCCGCTGCACTGCTTGACCGCTCCTGACACGCCTGCTATGATCCGGCCCAGGAGGAACAGGCGTGCACGTGCGGTTGGCGAGGACAGCGGGCTTCTGCATGGGCGTGCGGCTCGCCATGGACAAGGTGATGGCCCTGGCCGAGGCGAGCGACGGTCCCGTCTACACCCACGGGCCGATCATCCACAACCGCCAGGCCGTCGAGATGCTCGAGGGCATGGGCATCCGCGATCTCGAGCAGTGCCCCGAGGCAACCTGCGGGACCGTGCTCATCCGGGCGCACGGGGTGCCCAAGGAGGTCGAGGCGGAGCTGCGCGAGCGCGGCCTCGAGGTCGTGGATGCCACCTGCCCCCGTGTCCTGGCCTCCCAGCGGAAGGTCGAGCGTCGCGCCGCGGAGGGCTGCCGCATCGTCATCGCCGGCGACAGGGACCACGCCGAGGTCGCGGGCCTCGTAAGCCACGCGGGCGAGCGCTGCGACGTGGTCGGCACGGCCGCCGAGGCCGACGCGCTGGCGCTCGACGGTCCCGTCTGCCTCGTGGCCCAGACGACGTTCAACGAGGCACTCTACGAGGAGATCGCCGAGGCGGTGCGGCGCCAGTGCCCGGACGCCGAGGTGGTTCACAGCATCTGCAAAGCCACCCACGAGCGGCAGACCGAGGTCCTCGAGCTGGCCGAGGAGGTGGATGCCGTCGTGGTGGTGGGCGGGCGTCACAGCGCCAATACCACCCGCCTGGCGGAGATCGCGCGTGGGACGGGGATGCCGACCTACCACGTTGAGACGGCCGACGAGCTGGACGTCGAGGGGCTGTCGCAGTACGCCGTCGTCGGCCTCACGGCTGGCGCGTCCACGCCGAACTGGGTAACCCGGTCGGTGCTCCAGGCCCTCGAAGACATCGGGCGGCCGGCGCGGCCTGCCGAGCGGCTGCTCTGGCGGCTGCTGGCCGCGCTGACCCGTAGCAATCTCTACACGGCGACCGCTGCGGTGGCACTGACGTACGCGGCCTGCCTGCTCGCGCGGGTCGAGCTCCACCCGGTGTTCCTGGCCGCGTCGTTCTGCTACGTCTTCGCCGTCACGATGCTGAACCGTGTGGCCGTGGCGGAGGGTGACCCGCGCTTCCTGCCGCCCCGCGTAGCGTTCTTCCGTCGCTACGCGCGCCCCCTGCTGGCGGTGAGCCTGCTGTTCGCGGCGAGCTCCGTCAGCGCGCTCGTGGCGATCGGGGCGGGGCGCGGCGTGCTCGTGGTCGTCCTCGCCTACCTGATCGGCGTGGCCTACACGGTGCGGCTGGTCCCGCTGCGGTTGCGCGGGCTGCTGCGCTACCAGCGGCTGAAGGACCTGCCGGCGTCGAAGGACATCTTCGTGGCTATGGCCTGGGTTGTCGTGTGCGTGCTCGCCCCCTGGGTCCATAGCCAGGCAGCGCCGACACTGGGGCTTGCGGTCGCCGCCGCGTTCGTCTTTGTGCTCACCTTTGTGAAGGCGACGGTGGTGGATCTCGGGGACATGCAGGAGGACCGCCTCCAGGGCCGCGAGACGCTGCCCATCGTGATCGGGGAGCGGAAGACCCGCCGCCTGCTGGCAGGCATGGCCCTGGCCCTGGGGCTCGTGCTGGCCGCGGGCGCGGCGCTAGGCTGGACCCCGCCTCTGGGCTGGCTGCTGACCGCGTGCGCAGCCTATCCGCTGGTAATCCTGTGGGGGCTGTACAAGCAGGTCGTCGGCTCCGACGTGGTTTGTGCGCTGGTCTCGGACGGCGCGCTGCTCCTGGCGGGCCTCCTCGCCGCGGCCTGGTCCCTCCTCTAGCGCGCTCCTCCCATGGGCGGTGGCCTCACTCCCAGGGCCGCTTGCGGCGGCCGCCGCTCTTGCGGCGCGACTTGTAGGGCCTGCGGGAGGCCTGAGGGCGGGCGAAGGTCGAAGGCTGCCCCTTGATGGCGAGCAGGCGGTCGCGCAGCTCGGCGGCACGCTCGAAGTCGAGGGCGTCGGCGGCGGCGAGCATCTCGCGCTCGAGCTCGGCGATCTGCTCGCGTCGGACGTAGTGCTCCTCGCTCTCGCCCACCGCCTCTCGCTCGACGCGGTGAGCGGCCACTTCGTCCTGGATGCCCCGCAGGATCTCCTTCTCGATGGTCGTCGGCGTGATGCCGTGCTCGCGGTTGTAGGCGAGCTGGATCTCGCGGCGGCGGTCCGTCTCGTCCATGGCCCGCCGCATCGAGTCCGTGACCCTGTCGGCGTAGAGGATCACCTCGGCGTGGACGTTCCGCGCGGCGCGGCCGATCGTCTGGATCAGCGAGGTATCGGACCGCAGGAAGCCTTCCTTGTCCGCGTCGAGGATGCAGACGAGCGACACCTCGGGCAGGTCGAGCCCCTCGCGCAACAGGTTGACCCCCACCAGCACGTCGAAGTCGCCCAGCCGCAGGTCCCGCAGGATCTCCACCCGCTCGAAGGTGTCGATCTCCGAGTGGAGGTAGCGGCAGCGGAAGCCCTCCTCGAGGAGGTACTCGCTGAGGTCCTCCGCCAGGCGCTTGGTCAGGGTGGTCACGAGCACCCGCTCCTGGCGCGCGACCCTGCGGGCCACCTGCCCGACGAGGTCCTCGACCTGTCCCTGCGCGGGCCGGACCTCGATGGCGGGGTCCACGAGCCCCGTCGGCCGGATGACCTGCTGGACGACCTCGCCGCCGCTCCGCCCGAGCTCGTAGGCGGCGGGGGTGGCGGAGACGAAGAGCACTCGGTCGCACAGCGCCTCCCACTCGCCGAAGGTCAGGGGACGGTTGTCGAGTGCCGAGGGGAGGCGGAAGCCGTGCTCGACGAGGGTGAGCTTGCGGGAGCGGTCTCCGGCGTACATGGCCTGGAGCTGTGGGATGGTGACGTGGGACTCGTCTATGATCGTGAGGAAGTTGCTGGGGAAGTAGTCGATCAGGACGTAGGGGCGGCTGCCGGGAGCGCGGCCGCTGAGGTGGCGCGAGTAGTTCTCGATGCCGGGGCAGTAGCCGACCTCTGACATCAGCTCGAGGTCGTAGCGGGTGCGTGCCTCCAGCCGCTGGGCTTCGATGAGCTTGCCCTTCGCCCGCAGCTCGGCGAGACGTTCGGCGAGTTCCGCCTCGATCGCCTCGAGGGCGTTGGCCAGCTTGTCCTCAGGCATGACGAAGTGGCGGGCGGGGTAGATCGTCAGCTCCTCGCAGACGCGGACCGTATCGCCGCTTAGGGGGTCGATCTCGACGATCCGGTCGATCTCGTCGCCGAAGAACTCGACGCGGTACGCCGTCTCCTGGTAGGCGGGCGAGACCTCGACGCTGTCGCCTCTGGCGCGGAAATGGCCGCGGAGGAGCTGGAAGTCGTTGCGGTCGTACTGCACGTCCACCAGGCGGTGGAGCACCTCGTCGCGCTCGACTGACTGCCCCACCCGGAGGGAGACGCTCATCTCCTCGTAGTCGGCGGGCGAGCCGAGGCCGAAGATGCACGAGACGCTCGCCACGATCACCGTGTCGCGCCGCGACAGCGCGGCGCTCGTCGCCGCGAGGCGCAGGCGGTCCAGGTCGTCGTTGATCGAGGCATCCTTCTCGATGTACGTGTCGGTCGCCGGGATGTATGCCTCGGGCTGGTAGTAGTCGTAGTAGGAGACGAAGTACTCGACGGCGTTGTCGGGGAAGAACTGGCGGAACTCGGCGTAGAGCTGTGCCGCGAGGGTCTTGTTGTGCGAGATCACGAGCACAGGGAGGCCGAGGCGGGCGGCGACGTGGGCCATAGTAAAGGTCTTGCCCGAGCCGGTGACGCCCAGGAGGGTCTGGCAGCGCTCGCCTTGCTGGAAGCGGCGCACGAGCGCGTCTATGGCCTCGGGCTGATCGCCGCACGGCTCGAAGGGCGATCGCAGAGCGAAGTGGGCGGTGCCAGGCATCGGCGCAGACATGAGCTCACCTGCTCGCCACGAGGGCCTCCACGCCGCCATCGTATCACGGCAAGGGCGCGAAGGCCACTGGGTCTCACGGACGGCGCGCGTCGATGCGGGGAGGTCAGTTGAGTTGGGCGCCGCCGGGTGCCGCGAGGGCCTCGCTCCAGACGACGATGCGGTCGTGGCCGGTGCTCTTGGCTTTGTAGAGGGCCTCTTCGACGTGTGCGATGAGCGGGCCGATGCCGCGCATATCCTCGTCGAACTCCGCGATGCCGCCGCTGACGCTGACGATGATGTTGCCGCCTCCGTCGGCCAGGGGGCGGAGGGCGCGAATGGCGCCCCGGAGGCGCTCGGCCAGGCCCGCCGCACGGTCCACGTCCGTGCCGGGCAGGAGGATGGCGAACTCGTCGGCTCCGTAGCGGTACGCGCTGTCGGCCTCGCGGATGTTGTCCTGGATCAGCCGGGCTATGTCCCGGAGCGCGCGGTCCGCTGTCGCCGCGCCGTAGCGGTCGTTCAGCATCGCGAAGTTATCCACGTCCAGGAGGACGACCGACAGCGGGTCCCCGTAGCGGCGGCTCGTGCCTGTCGCCTCGGCGAGGCGGTTGACGAAGTGGCGGCGGGTGTAGAGGCCCGTCAAAGCGTCGAGCACCGCCTGCTCGTAGAGGCCCGGAGCACACGCGGCGCGGGAGAATGCACCGACAAGGCGGGCGAGCGAGGCGCTCAGACGCTGGAAGGCGTTCGACCGCTCGTCTTCGCCACCCGCTATGGGCACCACCACCCGCAAGACGCCGACGCAGCGGCGGTTGAGGAGCAACGGGTACAGGAACCGGCCGAGATCGCCTTCGAGTGACTCGAAGGGCTTCAGGTGCTCGCGGACCTGCGCGATGGCCTGCTCGTCGCAGGGCTCGGCGGGTTCCCGATCGAGCGTGACCTCACCACCTCTGACGGCGGCGCAGTGCTCGAGGTCGTCGCCGTCGCGTGCCATCCAGAGGTCGGCGGTGACTGCTCCGGCGAAGCGGACGACCAGACGCAACGCCTCGTCGATCGTCTTGTCAACGCCTCGCTCCTCGTTGGCCAGCGCGTCGAGCGCGTGGACGGCGCTCAGGAGCCGCGCCTCGGCTTCCGACACGCCGGCGGTGTCCCGCGCATCCTCCTCGTCGCCGCCACCACGGCCGCGGCTCGCGCGGCCCTCGGCCTCGGTGCCCAGGTTGCGGGCCCAGTCGAGGACGGCCAGGCAGGTGATGGCCGTGGCGACCGCGCACACCGCGAAGGCGAGTTGGAGAGGCTCGGCCCTCTTGCCAAAGCGGATGGCCACCTCGTAACCGGCGAGCAACAGGGTGGCGCCGGCAAGGATGGCGGCAAGGACCAACAGCACGTTGCGGAGCTTCATCAGGGCGGCTCTCCCCCCTCAGGGGCGGGGCTGACGATCACCAGGTCACGCAACTCCTCGACCATGGCCTCGGTGATTCCAGGCACTCGGGCCAGATCGCCCACGCGTCGGAAGCTGCCGTGCGCCTCGCGGCTCGCAACAATGCGGGCCGCCTTCGCAGGGCCGATGCCTGGCAGGAGGTCCAGCTCCTCGGCATCCGCCTTGTTCAGGTCCACGCGGTAGTCGATCCGGTCCCCTGCCTGGAGTCGCGGGGCGTCACGACCGGGTGCCCACCGGCTCAGGCCGTAGCGAGCGGCCACCGCCAGAACAAGCAGGGCAGCCAGGACGTAGAGAACGAGCTGGTGCCCCTCGACGGGGAGCCACGGTGGTGTTCTCGGTGCGCTCAAGGCTGATCCCGCAATCAGCCGAGAGGGGCATCTCGGAGCGGATCGCCGTAAGTCCAGCAGCGAGAGGGATTATAGCCCGGCCCGCGCGCCCTGTCAAGACGCCTTGCCGCACCCACCAGTGCCGTCGAGAAAAGGTGGAGAAAAGGTGTCAGGAACCTTTTCTGCTTTCAGCCAAGTGGTACCCTGGTAGGCTGCCAGAGGAAGAGGGTACGCACTGGGCC
>CAZDNN010000381.1:0-6409 GCA_964506385.1 uncultured Planctomycetota bacterium | reverse complement strand
CAGCCTCCATGCCACAACCCGCGAAAGAAGTTACCTACAATCCAGATCCGCACCCCTGTGCGGGGCGGCGCTTGCGGGGCTGGGATGCCGAGCCTACAATGGACGGCCCCACCGCAGGAGGCCACGGCGATGACCGATCGCGAGCGATTCGTGAGCTGCATCCTGGGCAAGCCGGTGGACAGGCCGCCCTTCTGGCTCTTCTGGAGCCCGTGGGGACGGGCCTGGCAGCGGTGGGAGCGCGAGGGCAAGCCGCCTGAGGTGACCGACCACCGCAGTTTCATGTCGCCCGATGCCGTTCCCCACGCTGTCCCCGTCAACTGCGGGCCCTGCCCGCCCTTCCCGCGCGACGTGATCGAGGAGGACGACGATTACATCGTCCGCACCGACAACTGGGGCATCGTGCGCCGCGACACCAAGCATAATGAGTCGATGTGCCAGTTCGTCAGGTTCCCCGTCGCAGGCCGCGCCGACTGGGAGCGCTACAAGGCCGAGCGCCTCGACCCCCAGCACCCCGACCGCCTGGCGGGGCCGTGGCGGGAGCGGTGCCGCGAGTGGGTGGCCGCCGACGTGCCGATCCAGCTCGGCTATTTCCCCGATGTGGGGATCTTCGGCAGCGTCCGCTGGCTGCTCGGCGACGAGGAGTGCCTGCTCGCCTTCTATACCATGCCCGACCTGGTCCGCGAGATCATGGAGCACATGACGGGCATCTACCTCACGGTCTTCGAGGCGGTGGTCGCCGAGGGGGTGCGGGTGGACGTGATCCACATTTGGGAGGATATGTGCGGGCGCCAGGGTCCGCTGATCTCGCCGACGCACTGGCGCGAGTTCCTGGGGCCGTGCTACCGCCGCATCAGGGCCTTCGCCGATGCTCACGACATCCCCGTCCTCTCGGTGGATACCGACGGGGACCCGACCCTCATCGTCGAGCCGATGATGGAGGCGGGCGTGAACTACCTCTATCCGTGCGAGGTGGCCGCGGGGGTGGACGTGACCGTCTACCGCGAGCGCTTCCCCGAGCTGGCGCTGATGGGCGGGATCGACAAGCGGGCGCTCGCCCACGGCCCCGGGGCCATAGACGCCGAGCTTGACCGCATCTGGCCCGCCGTCGAGACCGGCCGCTACATCCCCGACCTCGACCACCTCGTGCCCGACAACGTGTCGTGGGGCAACTACCGCCACTACGCCGAGGCGCTGCGCCGGCGGGTCATGGCGGAGGCGTGATGGGTAGTGCGTGATTCGTGATGCGTGACCAGTGAAGAACCCACTCCCGTCCCGATGCCCCAGCGTCGGGAATCGCAGTGAGATACAAGAGCAGCCGGAGAAGCTGATGCGTGAGAACCGGGCGAAGCGGATGCTGGCCGAGGGGAAGACCATCGTCGGCGGGTGGGTGTGTTCGAGCGACCCGATGATCGGCGAGGTCGTCGCCCAGTGCGGCTTCGACTTCATCGTCATCGACACCGAGCACGCCGCGCAGACCAACCTGAGCGTCCAGGCGCACATGCTCGCTCTCAAGGGAGCTGAGACGACGCCCGTCGCCCGCGTGGTGTGGAACGACTTCGTGCGGGTGAAGCAGCTTCTCGACATGGGTGCCCTGGGGATCGTGTTCCCCTGGGTCAACACGGCCGAGGAGGCGGAGCAGGCGGTGCGTGCGCTGCGCTATCCGCCGCGCGGGGTGCGAGGCTTCGGCCCGCGCTGCGCGAAGCGCTACGCTGACGACAACCTCGACTACTTCCGCCACGCCGACGACCACATCCTGGCGCTCCCCCAGATCGAGACGCCCCAGGCCGTGGAAAACGCCGAGGCCATCGCCAGCTTGGACGGCGTCGATGCCCTGATGATCGGGCCGGCCGACCTGAGCATCAACCTGGGGGTGCCCCTCGACTGGGAGTGCGAGACCTTCCTGGCCGCCGTGCGGCGGGTCGCCGACGCGGCAGAGACAGCGGGTAAGGCGTTCGGCGTGATCTCCACGGGCGCCGACTACGCCCGCCGGTGGATCGACATGGGCGCCCGCGTCGTCATCGCCGGCGCCGACCACGCCCTCCTGCGGATGATGGCCGCCCAGACCCGCGAGGCCATCCTCGAGGCCCTCGCGGCGCGTGAGGCGTAGGCTGTGTGCGGCAATGGCCGGTGGCCTGTGCCACAGCCCAGCTCGCGGCTTGTGCGCGGGGCGTCTCCGCCCCGCGAGACGGTTCCCTTCCTTACTGCTCTCCGCCGCGAGCGGGCTGCCTGTGCAAGCATGTCAGAGAGATAGGGAACGCGGGCGCCGCGCGCCCACATGCCGTATCGCGGGATGTGGACATCCCGCCCACAACGAATGCGGCCAGCATCCCGCCCTGTCCACCCTATTGCCGCCCACAGCCCGGATGGCACGCCACGTGACCGCCACCGGGCGCTCTGTCCGCCCGCCGCCGCACCACGGCTGCCGCCCCTTGTCACGCTCGCCCTCGCAGCCCTTCCCATCCCTGGCCGCCAGCCTGGCGGGGACCCCCGGCGGCCCCCTCCCCAGGCCTCCTCGCCGCAGCGCCTTCGCCGCCGCGTCTCAGATGCCGCCGCCCCACAAGGCTGGCGAGCAACGTCCTCCGGCGAAGGAGGCGTCAGGGCGTCGCAGGCTACGCCCCCACGGGGGGCCGGGGGGAAACCTGCATGGCTCTGACTGAGCCGGAGGGACGGCAGCCGCTGACAACGGCAACGGCCTGTACGGGACGAGAGGCCCTCGCAGCGGGGAACCCCGATTGGCACAGGACGCTCTGGGAGGGCAAGAGGGCGAGACAGGCCACTGCGGCGCTACCAGAGCCTGCGCGATCTTCCTGGCTCGCATGGCGGTCTCGCACGCGGCGCGGCGAATGCAGGGAGGCCCCGAGGACTCTACACGATCTTCCCGAATAGTGTTAGCGGTGTGGAATCCGTGATCTCGACGGGGACGGTGCGGCCCGCAAGGGCGGGGTCGCCGGGGAAGGCGACGATGTGGTTGGCGCGGCTGCGGCCGATGAGCTTGGATGCGTCCCTGCTGCTTGTGCCCTCGACGAGGACTTCGAGCCGCTGGCCGACCATGGCGGCCTGGCGCCGCCGCATTATGGCCTCCTGCACGCCCAGGAGCCGGCGGTTGCGCCGCCGCTTCTCCTCCCACGGCACGTCGTCGGGGAGCTTCGACGCGGCCGTGCCGTCGCGGGGCGAGTACTTGAAGATGAAGCACTGCTGGAACTCGGCGCGGCGGACGAGGTCCACCGTCTGCTCGAACTCAGCGTCCGTCTCGCCGGGGAAGCCGACGATGAAGTCGCTGGCGATCTCGATCCCAGGCACGATCTGCCGCGCGCGGGCGACGAGGGCGAGGTAGTGCTCGCGGGTGTAGCGGCGGTTCATCCGCGCGAGGATGCGGTTCGAGCCGGCCTGGGCGGGCATGTGGATGTGGGGGCAGACCGACGGGAGGTCGGCCATCGCCTGGAACAGCTCGTCGGTGGCGTCCTTGGGGTGGGAGGTGACGAAGCGGATGCGCTCGATGCCCTCGATAGGGTCGAGGCGCCGCAGCAGGCCGGCCAGGGTCATGGGCTCGTCGAGGGTGCGGCCGTAGGAATTGACGTTCTGGCCGAGGAGGGTGATCTCCTTGCATCCGTCGGCGGCGAGGGCCTTGGCCTCGGCGACGATCTCGGCGGGCGGGCGGCTGTGCTCGCGGCCGCGGACGTAGGGCACGATGCAGTAGGCGCAGAAGTTGTCGCAGCCGCGCATCACCGCCACGAAGGCCTGGAATCGGCTGGGCCGCCGCCCGACGATCCGCGGCACCCGTGCGGCGCCGCCGTCGGCGACGGCCAGCAGGTGCTCGCCGCGGTCCCGCGCCTCGGCGATCAGCGCGGGCAGGCGGCCGAGCTCCATCGTGCCGCACACGATGTCCACGTGGGGCATCCGCCGGAAGATGGCGTCGCGCTCGCGCTGGGCCATGCAGCCGGTGACGGCGATGACGAGCTCGGGGCGCTTCGCCTTGCGGCGGCGGAGGGTGCCGAGGAGGGACCAGACCTTGTCCTCGGCGTGCTGGCGGACGCTGCACGTGGCGATGAGGATGACGTCGGCGTCGTCGAGGTCACGGGTCTCGACGTAGCCTGCCTCGAGGAGCTGGCCAGCGACGGCCTCGCTGTCCAGCTTGTTCATCTGGCAGCCGAAGGTCACTACGTGGAGGCGCGGCGGATGATCCATAGCGCGAGGTGCACCACGCCGTAGCCGCTGGCGGCGACGGCGGCAAACAGGACGAGGTAGCATAGCATGGCCAGGGCACGGCGCGCCGCGGCTGCGTGCCCGAGGCTGCGGCGGCACTCGCGGCAGAGGGCCGCCAACTCGACCGGCGGCCAGCCGGCGTGGAAGAAGGCCAACGTGCGCATATGGTGCGCGGGACGATCCTCGTTGCAGCCGGGGCAGATCATCGGGTCTCTAACACAGGCTAGCAGTCCGTGGCAGAAGTCCTTCGCAGACGAGTGCGAGGGATTCGGGTCGAGGTCAAGGCGCGAGATCGCAGGCGAATCGGTGGATTCGTCGAGATCTCGCAACGCGGAGATCGGCCCGAAGACCCGCACGCAGTCCGAACGGACTTCTGCCACGGGCTGCTAGGGCCGCAACCCAAGAGGCAAAACGCACGTTGGGCACACAAGAAAGCAAAGCCAGCGTACCTGGGATTGCTTCCTTCTTCGAGCGGGGGCCAGCGATTCAGCCTCGCAGGGAGAACCAACCCATGGAATCAACCGCCAAGCCGCTTGATTCCATAGGATGTGCCCAACCTGCGTTTCGACTCGTCCCCGCGCAGGCGCTGTCGCTCTACGCCGATCGATCCGGCGGGAGCCATAGCAACGGCACTGCGGCCAACGACACTATAGCGCCGCTGACGATCATCGGCAAGCTCAGCGCCTGGTTCGCCGTCAGGGCGATCGACGTGAGCGGCAGGCGCCGCAGGCCCGCGAGGTAGCCAGCCAGCAGAGGCCCCACGATGTAGCCCAGCGCCGTCGCCGCAGGCACCACGCTCGCGTCAAGCCCCCGCGTCCCCTCCCGCGCGAACCGCTGGATCAGCGCCCACTGGATGGGCGCCCAGAAGCCCGCACCGATGATGTCGTGGGTCCACCAGAAGAACAGCGTCGGCCACAGCCCCCGGAAGCAGCCCACCAGCGCGATCAGGATGCCCTCGACGAACAGCGTCCAGAAGAACACCGACTTCAGCCGCCGCCTCACCAGCCACCCCACCAGCAGCAGCCCCGGAACGTGCGACAGGATGTGCACCACCTGCACCCGCGCGATCGCGGGCCGCGAGAGGCCGAACTTCTGCTCGAAGAACAGCACCGGGATGTAGCGGTGGCTCGCCGAGATCGCAACCCCGAAGATGAAGCCCACGAGCGCCAGCAGCCTGATCTCGCGGGGGAACGAGCTGGTCAGCAGCTTGCCCAGGCCCACTGGGCGACGGGGCGCGGCGCTCAGCTCCCGCGGCTCGGTGAACCAGGCGGCGAATACCGCCGTCGTCACGAGCAGCACGACGAATGGCACGGCGAACGCCGCGCGGTAGTTCACCACCAGGTAGCCGGCGGCCAGGGCACCCGCCGCCATGAAGCACATCTCGACGCCGCGGGTCTTGCCCTGGAGGCCCAGATAACCCTCCTGCTGCGATTCGTAGAGGGCCGTCGCGTGCATCGTCTCGCGCACACCGAGGCTCAACTGCGTGCCCGACCGCAGCGCCGCCAGGCCCGCCAATCCTCTGACGAAAGGGAACGCCAGGTAAGACACGCTCGCGAGCACGAGCGAGCCGACGTAGAGCAGCTTGCGGCCCACCAGGTCCGACAGCCGCGCCAGGTAGATGCGCAGGAAGAAGATGGCCAGCGCCGAGAGCGAGAAGATCGCGCCGATCTGCGCGAACGAGTGCCCCCGCGCCCGCAGGTAGAAGGGCACGGCGAAATCGAACAGCCCCGTCGCAAACCCGTACCCCACGCAGACCACGAACAGCAGCTTCACGTTGCGATGCATCGCGCCGTCCGCCGACAGCAAAAAACAGAGCGCCCGAAGGCGCTCAACACCCTTCCACCAGCGACCACCCTACCGGCGATCTCGCCGCCTGTCAAACCACGCCTGCCGCCGCCGGCCCCGCAAGCCACGCTTGCACACCGGGGCGGGACCCGCATGATACAAGGCGAAAGATACGGCTTCAGCGATCCTCAGGAGGGTGGACATGGAATCCATCGCCGACCGCAAGAAGCGCGTGCGCAAGATCATCACGAAGCTCAAGAAGCAGTACCCCGACCCCCGCTGCATGCTCGACTTCTCGACCCCCCTCGAGCTGCTCGTCGCCACCATCCTCGCCGCTCAGTGCACCGACGAGCGAGTCAACATGACCACCCCAACCCTCTTCGCGAAGTACAAGACAGCCAGGGACTACGCCGAGGCGTCG
>CAZDNN010000380.1:0-6420 GCA_964506385.1 uncultured Planctomycetota bacterium | reverse complement strand
ATAGCCCAGGGCACCGCCCTGGGTGACGCGGCGACCACCCCACGCCATAGCCCTGTAAGGGCGACATAGCGCCCCCGCTGCAAGTCACAAGCCTCTCGCCTCATTCGTGCCGATTCGTGTGGATTCGTGGCTGGCCGTCCTCTCCGCATCCTTGGCGACCTTGGCGGTACACCCGTTTCTCTCCTCGCTCTTCTCCGTGTCCTCTGCCTGCCCGCGCTAGCCCTGCGAAGGCGGGCGCCTCTGTGGCCAACTCTCACAGGATCGTGGGCTCGGGCAGGTCGAGGTCGCCGAGGTAGGCGCGGAGGTCGGGCAGGTGGGGCACCCGCAACGCGAGCTGCTCGAGGAGGAGGACGGTGAAGAGGACGAGGCTGTCCGCCGTCTCGAAGCAGGCCATGGGCGCCGCCGGCGCGCCCGGCTTCGGGCGCGCGAGCGCGGGGGGCTCGAGCAGGCCGGGGTAGCGGAAGAGGATGCCGCGGTCGAGCAGGCAGACGGCGTCGATGGCGAGGGACGCCGTGGTGTCGGCTTCGAGCTCCTTGATGACCTGGAGGACGCGGCGGGGCGCGACGGAGTCGATGGCGAAGAGAGCGGTGAAGGCGGGGGGATTGGGCTCGACGGCAGGCTGCCGCGGGTCGGCGAGGCGTGGGGCGAAGACGGCCGTGGGCCGAAGGGCTTTGGCTCGGTGGAGGTTGCCGAGTGCGTCGGCGAGCTCGGCGCGGCGCAGGAGCGGCTTGATCTCGATGGCGGCGAGCACGCTCTCCGCTGCGACGATGACCGAGCGCTCGGCACGCTGGAGCGTCGGCGACTTGCGGTGGTAGACCAGGGCGTCCACCTGGCGGCTGCTGTCGCCGCTGGATGCGAAGATCTCGCCGCTGACGATCCGCAGGTCCTCGGGCAGGACGCCGCGGAGGAAGCCGCGGACGACGGCCTCGCGCCGGTCGCCGATCTCCGCGGGATGCTGTCCGCCGCTCACGCTGTCGATTTCGGCTCGCAGCTTGCGGGACAGCGCGCGGAAGTGGGGGCCAAGGCGGAACTGCGGGGGCGTCTGGCCCCCTGGCTTCGACCGCTTCGGTGGGGCAGGGCGCTCGGGCTGGCGCGTCGGTGCCTCGGCGCGGCGTCGCTCGTAGAGGGCGCGGAGACGCCCCAGGTCGTCGCTGGCGAGGCGGAATGCCATGCCCCGCCGCTTGCCGTTCCACGTGAGGATCTCGGCGGCGGTGAGGACGGCGGCGATGTGGCTCGCGAAGGTCGCCTCGAACGCCGGCCACCCGAGCTGTTCGACGAGGAAGCGGCCCATGCCCTCCTTCGCCGTGCCGTCGCGCAGCCTGGCCGGCAGGCATTCGAGGCGCACCCACTGGCGCTCGGCCATCCAGGCGACGAGGGCTTCGAGCTCCTCGCGGGACACCAGGCGCCCCTTGGCGGCGTGGGACTGTCCTGTCCGCGCGGTGCGCCGGATCGCCAGGTTGCCGATCTCGTCGGCGCGCCACCAGAAGTCTGCGGCGCGGCCGCCGAGTGTCGGCTCGAGGACCCAATCGGTCATGGCGCCCCTCCTTCCGCAGTGGTCAGTGATGGACCTTGCATACCGCGGTGGCGGCTGCGTGTCAAGCGCCGGAGCGTCGAGGAGCGGCGCGGTGGGACAAGGGCAGTGTTGTGGAGAAGGAGAGACGAAGGTGACTGGACATCGCCGAGCGCTTGCGCTAGTCTCTGCGGGAGCCGGGAGACCGCCGGAGCCTGTTTACGAGGAGACTCGCCCTGACCGCACGCGACACCGCCATCGCTGCCGCGCGGATCTGCGACGACTACAAGGCCGAGGATATCGTGATCCTGGACATCCGCCAGCTCGCGCAGTTCGCCGACTACTTCGTCCTGTGCAGCGGGTCGAGCGCGCGCCAGCTCAAGGCCATCGCGGAGCAGGTGCGCCGGACGCTCAAGCAGCAGGGCGTCACCCCCCTCGGCCGCGAGGGCGAGCCGGCCAGCGGATGGCTCCTGCTCGACTACGTCGATGTCCTCGTCCACATCTTCGACGCGGAGTCCCGCGCCTACTACCTGCTCGAGCTCCTCTGGGGCGACGCCCCGAGGATCGAGTGGCGGGCGGACGCCGAGGCCGCCTCGTAGGGGCAGCGGGCCCAGGCGCATAGTTCCTGGCGAGGGCGGCCATGTCAGCGGCGGCCGCCCTTGACGCGCCGCGCCGAGGGCGTATACTGGCGGGCGGTCGGCTCTTCATTCAAGACAGGAGGACACGGGCATGTGGAAGGCAGGGATCGCGCTGTTGCTGGTGGCGGGCCTGGCGCTCGTAGGGTGCGAGCCGGAGGCCGAGGCACCCAGCCCCGGCAAGAAGGGCGAAGCGGGAGAGCCCGCCGCCAACGCCGCGAGCGCCGGCGATGCGAGCTCCGTGGCCTTCGCCGTCGGGTGGTGTCAGGACGATGATCCCGAGGCCGCGGCCACGACGGCCGCCGAGCTGGCCATCAGGAAGCTCGGCTGTCCGCCCAAGGGCGCCATCTTCTACGAGTACTATGGCAAGACCGTCAAGGGCGACGACGGCAAGGACAAGGAGGTCCCCGACCCCGAGAAGGACAAGCTGGTGCTCCCCGGCATCCGCGCGATGACGAAGGACATCCCGCTGATCGGCTGCCGCGCCCGCTCGCTGGTCAACGGCGGGACGATGCTCGACAAGACCGTCGCGTGCCTGGCCATCGGCGGCGCGAAGGTGAGCTGCAAGGCCGTCAAAGCCGCTCTCGCCGACGACCGCAAGGCCGTCGGCACAGCCATCGGCACCGCGCTGAAGGACGTGGCGGACCTGAAGATCGTCTTCGCACTCTCCGAGATGCGCCTGTCATTCGAGACCAAGGAGAACGTCTCGGTCGAGGACCTCATCCGCGGCGTGCTCGAGACGGCGGGCAAGGACGTGGTGCTCCTCGGCGGCAACTGCATGCCCAACGACTACCCTGACGACAAGGGCGGCGTGCAGTTCATGGGCGGCGAGGTGCTCGAAGGCCACGTCGTGGCAATGGGCATTGGCGGCCCCATCGCGGTCCACGCCAACCACACCAACGAGTTCGACGCATCGGCCGAAACCGTCAAGGTCACCAGGGCGGAGGACAAGTGGGTCTACGAGTTCGACGGCAAGCCGGCGACCGAGGTCTACCGCCAGATCCGCGGCATGAAGGACGACGAGAAGTTCACCTTCGACTCCGAGCACCCCATCGGCGTCGTCGTCGCGCCCGAGAAGGTCTACCTGCGCATGATCCTGGCCGAGGACAAGGAGAAGAAGGGCCTGAAGTTCGTCGCCGCGGTGCCCGTGGGCACAGAGGTCAAGATCCTCAAAGGGGGACGCGATGCCGCCAGGGTGCTCGCCTCCGCGAAGGAGGGCATCGTGGAGTCGGTGAGGAAAGCCGGCGACGCGAAGCCGCTCGTCGCGCTCATCTCCGACTGCTGCGCGCGCGGTGGTCGCCTGCGGAAGTTCCGCAAGGCCTCGGAGTGTGAGGTCAGGCAGGCCATTCTCCCCGCGCTCGGGGAGAAGGCCGGCTTCCCCATCTTCGGCTTCTACGCCTGGGGCGAGCTCGGCCCCATCGCCGGCCCCTTCCACGGCCTGCCGTGCATGTACCAGCAGCACACCTTCGTCTCCGCCGTCCTCACCGAGGCGAAGTAGCCGGCCCCGATACCCCGAGCGACCCCCCGGCCCGCTCGGCGCCGCAGATTTTACGCAGGGAACCCTTGACAACCCGGCCACGGGCGATACAATGATCATGCAGACCGGGCCGGTGTATCTTGTGGGTACGGGATCGGAGGTGACCAGATGAGCCGTCGGGTGCAATGGCCGATGGTCGTGTTGGCCGCGGTCGCCGCCTCGCTGGCGTGGCAGCGCATCGCGTCCGGTGGGTGAGGCGGCAGTAGTGGGACGGTGGGCCGTGCGTCCGCCAGCTACTACGTCTGCGGCATCAAGGACTCCGACGGCAATGTCAGCTTCGAGGCCGTTCGCTCGAGCCAGCTCGACGATCGGATGATCCAGCTCAGGAAGGACTACATCGAGGCCTACCGGGCCTGGAAGCTCGCGAAGAAGGAGGCCGGGGAGGACTTCGACGAGCCGAAGCCTGTGAGGCCCGCCCTCAAGAAGCTCAGCAAGAGGATCAAGGGAGAGGGGAAGGCGAAGAGCTTGGCCTCGCTCTACCAGGAGAAGTGGGACGCCAAGCAGGCGAAGAAGGAGCAGGACAAGCTCGACGAGCTTGAGGACGACGAGACGACATAGGGTCAGGCAGAGCCCGCGCCCGACCCGGCCGCGGCGCAGAATACCCACGAGGCCGACGCTCCCTGCGGGCGTCGGCCTCGTGTCGTGATGCTGGGGGCAGCCCGTCCGGGGGTCAGGCGATGCGAAGCCGGCCCGCCGGCCCGTCCGTCACGCGGCCGATGACGGCGGCGTCGGCGAGCCCAGCGGCGTGGAGCCGCTCGACCAGCCGCTCGGAGCGGGGAAGCGCGACGAGCAGGCCACCGGAGGTCTGCGCGTCGTGCAGGACGTCCAGGACCATCTCGTCCACACCATTCGCCACATCCAGCCTGCCAGCATAGAACGCCCGCGCCGCTGCGCCCGCGGCCGTGCGCAGGCCCATGGCGCAGTAGTCGAGCGCTCCGGGGAGCAAGGGGACTGACCCCGCGTCGATCTCCGCGCCGACGCCGCTGGCATCGAGCACCTCGAGCAGGTGCCCCACAAGGCCGAAGCCGGTGACGTCGGTGCACGCGCGCGCCCCGCAGGCGAGCGCCCCCTCGGCGGCAGACGCGTTCAGCCGAGACATGCACTCCGCAGACGCCCGCGCGTGCTCGGCCGCGGCGAGGCCGGCCTTCACAGCCGTCGCGACGATCCCGGTGCCCAGCGGCTTGGTGAGCACGAGGCCGTCGCCTGCCCTGGCCGCGGCGTTCGTCAGCAGGTGGTCGGGATGCGCCGTGCCGGTGACGCACAGGCCGTACTTCAGCTCGGGATCCTCGATGGTGTGGCCGCCGAGTAGCACCGCGCCCGCCTCGGCGAGCTTCTCGCAGCCGCCGCGCAGGATGGCGCGGGCCTCCTCGAGATCGAAGTCATCGGGCGGCACCGCCAGGATGTTCAGCGCCGTCCGGGGCTGCGCGCCCATCGCATAGAGATCGCTCAGCGCATTCGCCGCCGCGATCCGGCCGAACAGCCGGGGGTCATCCACGATCGGCGTCAGCACATCCACCGACTGCACGATCGCCAGCTCCGGCCCCAGCCGGTAGACGCCGGAGTCCTCCCCCGTGGCGAACCCCACGAGGACATCGGGGCTCGTCGGAGCGTCGAGGCCGCACACGAGCTGGCTCAGGTCACCCGGACCCGCCTTGGCCGCTCACCCCGCGGCGCGGGCGCGGGCCGTCAGGCGGCGGCGCTCCTGCTTGCCCATCGTCGCGTTCCTGCCTGGAGGGCACGGTATCGGTCGGGCCGGATGATAGCGCAGACGCGGCGGCCGCGCAAGGCCGCATGGCCGCAGGAGTCTGACCGAGGTTGAAGCTGTGGAGCCACCACGAGGGGGAAATGGCGGAAGGGGTAGGAATCGAACCTATGACGCGAACGCCAGAAGGCGTGAGACGCCATAGGGTTGCGGTTCGGGCTGCCACCGTTAGTTACTCAATTGGTTACCGCTTCTGCGGCCGGGCCGCCCTTCCGCCCTCACGCGAGCACGATGATACCGTCTTGCAGTGGCCGCGTCAAGGCCCACGTCCAGCAAGGGCAGCACGCGACGCCGTAGGGCGTCCAGGACGGCCGTACAGCGGCGACGGGCAGCGGGCGCGACCTCTGACGCCTCGGATGGCAGGGGGGCCGCTGAGGCTGTGCATGACAGCGGTCGCGGGCGTGGCGAGTCTGCACACCCGCGACCACTGGGGCCGTTGACGGCCACGGCTTTAGGTAGGGAGGGGGCACCTGGCGCCGTGGCCGGCTGGTGCGAGACACCAGCGCAGGCGAGTCTACCGCGTGCCGAAAGCGCGGTCAAGGGGTGAAGCCACGGCGACGACGGGGGGATCGGTAGACCTTCCGGCATCACGTCGAGCCGCCGGCCCTCCTCGGCGGTCGCTCTGGGGCGACCGGAGGAGGGCATGCGGCGTCGAGGTCACTTCCTGGGGCGCCGCTTCCCCTTGCTGCCTTCCTTCTCGGCCGGGAAGCCGGCGCGCTCAAGGCCCTCGTGGATTAGCTGTCGGCACACAAGGGATATGTTCGGGCGGGCGTACGGCGTCCGCTGGGCCGCGGCGAAAGCCTCCACTCGGTTGAACAGGTCGGTCGGCATCTCCAGGGTGATGCGGATCACGCCGGGGCGGATCTCCGTGTAGGGCATCGGTCACTCCTTTCGGTTCAGTGGTCCTCGGGGCGCATCAGGGTCCAGCCGCCGGTCTCGTTGGCGATGAGCCAGAGGCCGGGTGGGACTTGCCAGA
>CAZDNN010000379.1:0-6426 GCA_964506385.1 uncultured Planctomycetota bacterium | reverse complement strand
CGGGCGTTCGTGGCGGCGCTGCCGGGGCTCATCGCGCCGGTGGTCATTCTGGTCTGCATCTACGGGGGCTTCTCGAGCCCGACGAAGGTCGCGGCGGTGGCGGTGGCCTACGCGCTCGCAGTCGATCTCGTCTTCTACGGCGACATCCGCCTGCGGGACATTCCTGGGATTTTCCAGCAGGGCGCGGTGGTGTCGTCGCAGGTGTTGATCATCGTGGCGTCGGCGTCGCTGTTCGCCTGGGTGCTCAACGACCAGGGGATCACGGCGGCGACGGTGGCATGGCTGCGGGACGCGCCGCTGGCGGGCTGGGCGCTGCTGCTGGCGGTCAACGCGGTGCTGCTGCTGGCGGGGTGCTTCATCGACGCGATCTCGATCTTCTATATCTTCGTGCCGATCCTCAAGCCCGTGCTGCCGACCCTCGGCGTCTCGCCCGTCCATTTCGGCATCATCATGACCGTGAACCTGGCGATCGGGCAGGCGACGCCGCCGGTGGGGGTGAACCTGTTTGTGGCGTGTGGCATCTCGAAGGTATCGCTGGAGCGGATCTCGCGCGCCGTCGTGCCGTTCATCGCCGCGGAGGTGGCGGCGCTGCTCGCGATCAGCTATGTGGCGCCGCTGTCGGAGTGGCTGCCGTCGGTCCTGCGATGATGTGGCCGGGAGCAGGCGGAGCGGGAGGCGCCATGCCGGCGCGATGACTTGCGGGGCGGGGTAGTAGGTGCGGCAGCGGCGGGCGTCGCGGGTGATGAGGAAGGGTCAGGCGCCGCCGTCGGGCGAGATCTGGCGCTCGGCGACTTCGATTGCGCGGAGGAGCGCGGTGGCCTTGCTGATGGTCTCTTCGTACTCGAGGGCGGGGACGGAGTCGGCGACGATGCCGCCGCCGGCCTGGACGTAGGCTTTGCCGCCGCAGAAGACGATGGTGCGGAGGGTGATGCAGGTGTTGATGTTGCCGAAGTAGTCGATGGCGCCGACGGCGCCTGCGTAGGGGCCGCGGCGGGTGGTCTCCATCTCGTCGATGATCTCCATGGCCCGGACCTTGGGTGCGCCGGAGACGGTGCCGGCGGGGATGCAGGCGCGGAGGACGTCGAAGGGGGTGTAGCGGCTGCGGTCGAGGGTGCCCTCGACGTTGGAGGTGATGTGCATGACGTGGGAGTAGCGTTCGATGACCATCTGCTCGGTGATCTTGACGGTGCCATAGACGGAGACGCGGCCGACGTCGTTGCGGCCGAGGTCGAGGAGCATGACGTGCTCGGCACGCTCCTTGGGGTCGTTGATGAGCTCGTCGGCGAGCGCGTTGTCCTCCTCGGGGGTGGCGCCGCGGCGGCGGGTTCCGGCGATGGGCCGGACGGTGATCTTGTCGCCTTCGAGCTTCACCATCACCTCGGGCGAGGCGCCGACCAGGGTGATGTCGCCAAGCTTCAGGAAGAACATGTATGGTGATGGGTTGACGACCCGCAGTGTGCGGTAGACGTCGAACGGGTCGGCCGCTGTCTCAACGGTGAGGCGCTGGGAGGGGACGACCTGGATGATGTCGCCAGCCTGGATGTACTCCTTGCAGCGGCGGACCACGTCCTCGTAGTCCTCGCGGGCGAAGTTGCTCTCGAAGGCGGGAGTTGTCTCGCCGCTGGTGCGGATGTCGTCGGTGAGCATGGTGACGGGGGTGCGGAGCTTGTCCACGACGGCGTCAATGGCGGCGACGGCCTCGTCGTAGGCCTCGCGTGCGGAGCGGCCCTGGAGCCGGGCGTTGTGGACGACCTTGATCGTCTTGAAGACGTGGTCGAAGACGACCACCGTGTCGCACGCCATCATGTAGTAGTCGGGCAGGCTGCGATCATCAGGGGGCGCGTCAGGCAGTGCCTCGACGTAGCGGACGACGTCATAGGACAGATAGCCCACGACGCCGCCGGTGAAGCAGTCGAGGCCGGGCACACGGGCGGAATGGCTGTGGGTCAGCAGCTCCTCAATGTCCCGAAGGGGGTCGTCGGATTCGTACTGCTTGGGCCAGCCGCCTCGCACGATCTCGACGGTGTTGCGGGTGGCGCGGATGATGGCGGGCGGGTCAGCGCCCAGGATCGAGTACCGACCGATCTTCTCGCCGCCGGTCACGCTCTCCAGCAGGAACGCGTGGTCGGCGCCGCCGAGCTTCTGGAAGGCCGAGACAGGCGTGAGCGTGTCGGCCAGGAGCTGGCGATAGACGGGCACGACGTTGTGCCCGCGGGCCAGGGCCTGGAACTCCGCGAAGGAGGGATAGTGCGGCGGCGTGTCCAACGGCGGATCCTCCGCGTGACGGCTTTGCCTCGGGGAAAGCAGGATTCTACCGCAAGCGACGGGTGTGGTCAAGGCAAAAAAGCCGTTGAACGCGACAGCAGAACTTGATAGAATAGGGGACTTTACAGCGCCACCGTGCGCGCCGCGCGCTGCCTGGTGCAGTGTGCGTCTGGTCCACGGATGGAAGGGAAGAGCATTGCGTGTGCAGATCGCGGGTCACAGCGCGCACATCAGCGACGGGCTCCGTGACCTGATCCACGACCGTGCCGAGCACCTGATCCGCATCTTCGACGGCATCACGACGATCCACGTGACTGTGACGGTGGAGAAGGAGCGACGGATCGCTGAGATCGTGGCCAACGTGAGCCACGGGGCGCCGGTGGTGGGCAAGGCCGTCGCAGACGACCTCGGCGCTGCGTTCCACGAGGCTGTCGAGCACGTGGAGACCCAGCTTCGCCGCCATAAGGATAGAATCCGCGACCACCGCGGTCGCGGGCCTCAGCCGGCGTCGGCTCCCGGGCCCGCCGATGAGGAGGAGTGGCAGCCTGACCTCGGGACCGACGAGACCGACGAGACCGGCGAGAGCGATGAGGCCGTCTGAGCAGTCGAAGGTACGCGCGGCGGCATCCGGCTGGGTCGAGGCCCATGTCACGGTGCGCAGCCCCCTCGGCTTCCACCTGCGGCCGGCGACCACGATCGCCGAGATGGTCAGGCCCTTTGCCGACACGGACGTGGAGCTCGAGTTCGGCGGCAAAGTGGTTGATGCCAGCAGCATGCTCGCGATGATGCAGATCGCCAGCGAGCCGGGCACGCCGTTCACGATCCGCGCCCGCGGCCCCGGAGCAGCGGAGATCGTCGCGAGCATCGCCGCCTTTTTCGACGATGCCTTCGGCGAGAAGGACGCGGTTCCGGGCGAGACGCAGAGCGACGATGCGACCACACAGCAGTAGCGAGCGGGATATCGCCCCGCCGAGCGGGACAGGACCATGGAAGAACTGACCGGCATTCCCGCATCCCCTGGCGTCGCGATCGCTCAGGCGCTGATCTTCGACAGCAAGGAGTTCCCGGTCTCCCACCGGAAACTCACGCCTGACGAGGTGCCCGGCGAGAAGGAGCGGTTTGCTGAGGCGGTGGAAGGCGCAATCGCCGAGATCCGCGCCGTGCAGGAGGGGGCCGCGGCCAAGGCAGGTGGCGAGTACCTCAAGATCTTCGACGCCCACATATCCATGCTCCGCGACCTCGAGCTCCAGCGCGAGATCCTCGAGGAGATCGAGACCGCGCAGTGCACGGCTGAGCTGGCCGTCTCGACGGTCATCCGCCGCTACGTCCGGCTCGTCCGCGCCGACGAGGCCACCGCCCAGCGTGCGCGCGATTTCTACGACATCGAGCACGGCCTCCACGCTCATCTCCGCGGACTCAAGCGCGAGGATCTAAGTTGCCTCGAGAACGACGTGATCATCGTCGCGGGCGACCTTACGCCCGGCCAGACCGTCAGGCTCGACAAGGAGAAGGTCCGCGCCTTCGCCACCGACGGTGGCGGCCGGACGGCGCACACTGCCATCGTCGCCCGCGCCCTGGGCATCCCCGCAGTCGTCGGGCTCGGCGAGATCACCAGCGAAGTGGTCGCTGGCGACCTTGTGATCGTTGACGGCTCGACCGGCACGGTCGTCGTGAACCCCGATGTCCCGACGCTCAACCGCTACCACGCCAAAGCCCGCAACATCGAGGAGCACGAGGCCCGACTCGCACGCCTGCGGCACCTGCCCGCGGAGACGACCGACGGCCATCGCGTCCATCTCTACGCCAACATCGAGTCGCCCGACGAGATCGCCATCGCGGTCGAGCGCGGCGCCGAGGGCGTCGGCCTCTACCGCACCGAGTTCCTCTTCTTCGCGAAGGGCGCCGCTCCCACCGAGGAGGAGCACTTCGCGGCGTACCACCAGGTGGCACAAGCCCTCGGGCACCGCCCCCTCACCGTTCGCACGTTCGACATGGGCGGCGACAAGCTCGAGCCCGAGCAGCGGATGTCCGAGAAAAACCCCTTCCTCGGCTGTCGGTCCATCCGGCTCTGCTTCCAGCGGACCGACCTGTTCCGCACCCAGCTCCGCGCCATCCTTCGGACGTCGGCCGGAGCGAACGTTCGCATTCTCTTCCCGCTCATCTCCACCCTGCGGGAGATTCGGCTGGCGAAGCGCTTCGTGCACGAGGTCATGGCCGAGCTGGATGAGGAGGGCGTCGCTTTCAGCCGCAGCATCCAGATCGGCATCATGATCGAGGTGCCCAGCGCCGCCTGGATCGCAGACCTGCTGGCGAAGGAGGTGGACTTCTTCTCGATCGGGACGAACGACCTGGTGCAGTACTGCCTTGCGGTGGACCGGGGGAACGAGTGCGTGGGGGACCTGTTCCAGCCTGCGGACCCTGCGGTGCTGCGGATGATCGCCAATGTGATTGAGGCCGGTGCAGGCGCGGGCATCCGGGTGGCCATGTGCGGCGAGATGTCGGGCGAAGTCCACTACGCGCTCCTGCTCGTGGGGCTCGGGCTGCGGGAGTTCAGTGTCAGCCCTGGCGTGCTGCCGCGGATCAAGGAGATCGTCCGGTCGGTCAGTCTCGATGACGCGCAGGCGATCGCGCGGAAGGCGCTGGCCTTCGACGATGCCGAGCGCACCGTGGCCTATCTCAAGGAGGCCACCGACGAGATTCTTCCCCCAGACGCCTAGGCGGGGGGACGATGGACCTCAACCGTGTTCTATTCAGATTCAGCAAGGAAGGAGACGCCAGCTATCTGTCGCACCGCGACCTGATGCGACTCCTCGAACGCGCCCTGCGGCGCGCCGGCCTGCCGGTGCGGATGAGCCAAGGCTTCAACCCGCACCCCAGGATGGCCGTCCTTCAGGCACTGCCGGTCGGCGTCGAAGGGACTGACGAGCCCCTGGTCCTCGACTTCGAGCCGCCTGTGGCGCCGGATGAGGCCCTGCGCCGCCTGGCCAGTCAGCTTCCGAAGGGCATCGGGCTGCGCTCGGCGCGAGCGATGCCGCTTGGAGCGAAGCCGCGAGTTGTGGCGCTGGCCTACGAGGCGACGCTGCCCGCCGAGGCCGCCGAGCGTGCCGACGTGGAGGGCTTCCTGGCCCGCGATGCGATTCGCGTCGAGCGGGTCAGCCCGAAGCGGCGGCGCACGCTGGACGTGCGGCCTGCGCTCGAGGCGATGTCGCTGGAGGGGCGGCGGTTGCGCTTCCGCCTCCGCGTTGGCGCGGAGGGCACGCCGAAGCCGACCGAGGTCGTGGCCGCGCTCGTCGGCGACGAGGCGGCCGCGAGCGCCAGGTACTGTCGCACGAAGGTCGAGCTGGCCGCTCCTTCCCGCGCGGGGCGGGGCTGATCCCCGCCCGCGAGCCAGTTTCCATAGGATTCCTCGAATGCCCCGCAGGATGCTCATCAACGCTCAGGAGCCCGAGGAGAGCCGCATTGCTGTCCTCGAAGACGAGACGCTCCAGGAACTCTACATCCACCCCGCTGACACCGAGGCCCTGCTCGGCAACATCTACAAGGCCCGCGTCCTCAACGTCGAGCGCAGCATCCAGGCTGCGTTCGTTGACATCGGCACGGGCAGGAACGCCTTCCTCCACGTCTCCGACGTGCGCAGCGACGGCTCCGAAGGCCCCCTGCCCACCGACGGGGCCAAGGCCAAGCGTCGGAGGGACGACACACCCATCCAAGACCTGCTCAAGAAGGGGCAGGAGGTGGTCGTACAGGTCACTAAGGAGCCCATCGGCAGCAAGGGGCCGAGCGTGACCACCTACGTCAGCATCCCAGGGCGCTTCCTGGTGATGATGCCCGGTACGACCCACCACGGCGTGTCGCGGAAGATCACCGATGAGACCGAGCGGCTGCGCTTGCGGACCCTGCTCGAGGAGCTGGAGTTGCCGGAGAAGATGGGCTTCATCGTCCGCACCGCCGGCAACGGCGCCCGCAAGAGCGACCTTCAGCGGGACCTGCGCTACCTCAAGCGCCTCTGGGGCGCCGTCGAGGACCGCATCCACAAGGCCGAGACGCCTGCCCTGGCCTACCAGGAGAGCGACATCGTCATCCGGTGCATGCGCGACATCTTCGCGCCCGACATCGAGGAGATCATCATAGACAGCGAAGAGGTCTGCCACCGAGTGGCCG
>CAZDNN010000378.1:0-6446 GCA_964506385.1 uncultured Planctomycetota bacterium | reverse complement strand
CGCCTCGATCAGCGCCTGCACGCTCCCCGCCGCGCCGATGCGCCCCAACGCCTCGGCGGCGGACCAGCGGATGTCCGAGCCGCCGCCGTCCTGAAGGAGCGCCGCCAGGTCGCCCACCGCCGCTTTGGCCGCCGGGCCGATCATGCCGAGCGACCGGGTCGCGGCGAGGCGGACCTCGTACTCGGCGTCCTTCAACGCCTTGCGCAGGGCCGGCACGGCGAGGGTCGCGTCGGGCCCGATCCGGCCCAGCGCGTCGGCCGCGTTGCGGCGGACGAGGGCCTCGCGGTCGTCGAGGATCGCGACCAGGGCCGGCGCCGCGGCCTTCGCCTTGACCCCCATCTTCGCCAGGGCGAAGGCGGCGTAGCGGCGCGTCAGCACGTCGCGGCTCTTCAGGGCCTGCACCAGCGGCTCGACGGCCGCCTCCGGCATGGCCCCCAGCGCCAGGGCGGCCTGCCAGCGGACGGAGACCTCGGGCGAGTTCAGCGATCGAATGAGGGCGCTCGCGCCGGCCGCGCCGATCCGTCCCAGCGCGCGAGCCGCGGTGCCGCGCAGGGAGGCGCCGGCCTTCGCATCGGCCAGGAGGGCGCCCAGGCGAGGCGCGGCCGCTTCGGCAGCCGGGCCGATGGCGCCCAGGGCCGCGACGACCTCCTGGCGCACCCTCGCCGACGGGTCGTCCACATGTTGGACCAGCGCCGGGACGGCGGGCGCCGCCGGCGCGCCGATGCGGGCCAGTGCGCGTGCGGCCGCCATACGGACCTCCTCCGACTGGTCGTGGAGGGCGTTGCTCAGCGCGGGCACACCCTCCGCTGCGCCGCCGCGCATGGCGCCGAGGGCCTCCGCCGATCGCATGCGCACGCGCGCATTCTGGTCGGTGAGGAGTTCGGCGAGGGCGGGCACCGCGGCCGCACGCATGCGGGCGAGGGCCGTGACGGCGTAGGGGGCCTTCGCATCATCGGCGAGGGCCTGCTTGAGCGGGTTCAGCGCGGCCGGTCCGATCTCCCCCAGGAGGTAGGCCGCCTCGCTGCGGACGTTGCGGTGGGCCGTGCCCAGGAGGTCCACCAGGACGGGGATCGCCGCCTCGCGCGCCTTGGCCAGGCGTCGGTCGCGGAGTTTTCGGATGGCCTCGCGCTGCTTCTGCCATCCGGCGGTGGCGTCCTTCAGAACCGCGACGGCCGCCTTCACGGTCTTGGCGGGGTCCTCCTTCGTCGCCTGTGCCTGCGCGACGCCGGAAAGGAGCAGCACGGCGCAGGCCACGCCCTTCGCGATAGACCAGGGTCTCATCGGTCGCCTCCTTCGGTGGGTCCCGGACGGTCCTCGAGCGCCCCGGCGCGTCCACGCCGACGCCCCCCGAGTGGGCACTCTACTCCGGTGGGGCGGGGCTGTCAAGGTTCCGCGGGGCGGGGTCCGGGGCGTCTTGCGCCTTTTCGTGCCACTGTTGTCTCCGGCGGGGAAAGCGGGGGTCGGCGCGCAGGTTCTCCAGGTGCGGGTCGCGGTCAATGCTTTCGAGGGGGCGAAAGCCGAGCCGCACGGCCCGGTCGAGCGCCTCGAAGGCCGCGTCGAGTTGCGAGAGCAGGGCATGGCTGCACGCGAGGTTGTAGAAGGCCACGGGGTCGTCGATCGACCACCCGACCGCTAGGTTGACGATCAAGGTGTACCCATCAACCGTGCTGACCTCCTGGAACTTGCCCTCGAGTACCCGCATCCGCACATCGAACTTCTCGACCGTCTGGATGGGGTAGGGCAGCTTGAGGTACAGGCCCGGCTCGGTGATCGTGCGGGTCACGCTCCCGAAGGTCAGGACCAGCGCGTGTTCGCTGGTGCGGACCTGGAACGCGATGAGGAAGGTGATCAGCGTCGCCACCAGCAGCAGGGCGACGATGATGCTGAAGATGCCCCGGCGTTTCACTCCGTGCCTCCTGTCTCCTGTTCCCCGATCAGGGACTCGAAGCCTGTCGGGCGGGTGGCCCTGTGGAGATCGAAGATGATGACCTCATCGGCGTCAGCCCACTCGGGCTTGACGATCTTGCGGCGGCCCTCGAGGCCCTCCTCGAGCGCATCGAGCAGCTCGCGATGGACGAACACCTCGGGCGAGAGCCCGTAGACGCCCAGGCGCAGCTCGAACCGCCGGGCCGTCTCCTTGCTGACGAGCTCGCGGCGCGTCTTGTACGCACTGGCCTTCAGCACGATGCTCTTGGCCTCCGCTTCCGCGGCGGGCACCTCCTTGTAGCGGTAGGCGTCAGCCTCGAGCACCGACGCATGCTTCTCCTCGATGGCGCCCACCACGTCCTCGAAGGCCTGCCCCACCTCCACCGGCGGGTGCACCCCTTGCAGACTCACCGCCACGATGTCGATGCCCAGCGTCAGGTCGTCGGCCCTGTCCTGGATGTTCTTCGCGAGCTCGGCCGCCGCGGCGCCCCGCTGCTCGGCGAGGAGGTGGAGGAGGTCGGCGCTCACCGTGTAGCGCGTCAACTCCCGATAGCACAGCGCGTCGAGCACGGCGCGGGGCTCGCGGTAGTTGTACAGGAAGTCGTAGAGGCCCTTGTCCTTGACCCTGTAGTAGACGTAGATCGTCCCGCTGAGCATGCTCACGGGCACCGCGCGCTCGGCGCGCCGCACCTGGGCGTCCGCCTCCGTGGCACTGGGCTGGGCCTCGGCCGCAGCCTCGGCCGCGGCCTCGTGGCTGGCGACCAGCAGGCGGAAGGGCTTCTCGGCGTGGCTCTCCGTCCAGAGATAGCCCTCGGCTTCCTTCTTGATCTGCTCGCCCACCATGAGCATCTCGATCCGCTCGACGGGGTAGCGGCGCGCCACGTCTACGGGCCAGGGCCACTTGATGTGGAAGCCCGGCTTGACCGTCTCCCGGCCTTGAAGCGGCTTGCCCCACCGCTCGATCACCGCCTCCTCGCCCGAGTAGACGATGAAGAAGCTGGTGAGCAGCCACAGCGTCACGGCCTGGAACAGGATCAGCGGGGCGATCGCCCGCTCCATGAAGCGGAAGAACCACGTCTCGGAGACCTTGAAGCCGAACTGATAGTCCAGCGTGTCCGCCGTCGTCCGGATCAGGCCCTGGCTCTCGGTCAGCATCCCCAGCAGCCGGCTGTCGTAGGCGGGACGAGGCTCCTGTCCCGCCACCCGCGGCCGGTAGATCGCCAGGATCTGGTTCAGCAGGATCTCCAGCGCCATCAGCCCGAGCACGCTCGGGATGATGTACGCCACCACCCGATCGACCCACTCGACCTCCACGTGGTAGCACACCAGGCCCACGCCCACCAACAGGCAGCCGACGGCGTTGCTCAGCGAGTAGCTCGCGCCCGCCCGCACCGGGCGCCAGGCCCGATGGGTCGCCAGCCCGCCCGTGTAGCGGCCGAGCAGGAAGCTCACGAAGGCCATGCCGATGATGAAGATCGCCGCCTGGAGCAGCGGCTCGCCGACCGCAGGCGCCTCCTCCAGCGTCGCCACCCGCGAGAGCAGGCTGAACGCCAGCCAGCTCAGCACCAGCACCAGCGCGATGGCAAACGTGGGCAGGAAGTACTTCTCGAACCCCTCGAGGCGGTGGCGGTGCATGTAGAGATCGAGCTGCCGCTCCTCCTCGAACAGCGAGCTGGCCGCCTCGCGCCCGGCGCGCGCGCGGGCCGCCTCGACCTCGTGCTCCTCCTCGAGCGCCAGGCGGCGAAACCGCTGGTGGACCAGCGCCACCGTCCACACGGCGACCCCGACCAGGAGGTGCCACGCCTCGGCCAGCGCCGCCTGCGACCCGTATCCCAGGGCCAGCCCCAGGGCGATCGCCGCTGCCACCACCTGCACCACAAGCACGAACGCCGCCGCCGTCTCCGCACGCGCAAGCGGCAGTTGGCGTTCCTCTGTGTCGCGTTCGTCGGCCATCTGTGGGCTTCCGTGCTACTGGATCTCGCGGGACTCAAACAGGAACATCGCCAGGAACAGCAACGCCGCGGCGTACGTGACGCCGTAGCCGGCGGCCAGGGCCACGTAGCCGAGTGGGATGGGCGTCTCGGCGCTCAGCGCGTCGCCCATCCAGAAGACCTGGAAGTTCGGCAGCACCGCGTACGGCACCGCGGCCAGCACGCTGGTCGCCGCGTAGCGGCCCAGCACGTACTCGTTGAACAGCCCGACCACGTAGGCCAGCGAGCAGCACACGATGCTCCCCACCAGGCTCAGCCGAGTGGCGCACGCCACCGCCGCCGCCGTCAGCACCAGGACCGTCGGGAACATCGCCGCGCACGCCTTCACCACGTCCGCGCGATACGCCGAGAGGTACGGCACCGCCGCCAGCTCCTTGTCCGTGAACCCAAAGCCGAAGAACACCGCGGTCAGGAGCACCAGCGCCGCGAACACCGCGGACGAGGGGAAGGGCTTGTCGAAGAAGAAGTTCGCCGCCAGCGCCACCAGCACCGTCAGCGCCACGGCGCCTGCCTCCGCGCCCATCAGCGCGTTGTCCAGCTTCGTGTACGCCGCCTCCGGCACCCCGATACGCACCGTCATCGCCAGCACAAGGGTCAGCAGATAGGCCGCCACAAGCTGCGCGAGCGCGACGCCGAGGAACTTGCCGAGCACGAAACTCCACCGACTCACAGGCCGCGCCATCACCATCAGCGCGGTCCGGCCGCGGATCTCCTCCGTCATCACGTGCGACGCCGACAGGGCCGCCAACAGCAGCCCGGCCAGAAGCATAGTCGAGAGCCCCATGTCCTGGACCAGCTTCTCCCCCTCCATCAGCGTGAAGGTGGCGAAGCTCGGGCTCAACGCGATGCCTGCGATGGCAATGCCCACGACGACACAGTAGACGGGCTGGCGCACCGTCTCGCGGAACGCGTTGCCCGCGATTGTCAGGACCTTCAGCACGTTCTATCATCCGTGACCACAACAGGCGCGCGTTCTTCCTGAGGGACCCACTCTCCGGCACGGGCCGCTCCCCCGCTCTAAGCTCGGCGGCCCACTACCTTTAGCCACGCGCCCCCATTATACCACCCTGCCGGCCTCCTGCAAGCCCCAAAAGCCCCCCGCTTGACACCCGTCGCCGCCCTCCGTATCGTGGGCGCCGCCGAGAGCGGGCAACACGCCTGCGCGCACGGCGAAGCGTCGGAGGAGATGCCATGAGCGAAGGCCACCTGGTTCGCCACCAGAACGATGTCCAGCCCGTCCCGTGCCCCTGCGGCCAGTCCACCCGCATCATGACCCGCGCCGACGGCCCCGTGGCCAACATCCACGTGACCGCCTTCCGCGAGGACTCCCGCACCCACTACCACAAGGCCATCACCGAGTTCTACTATATCCTCGAGGGCGAGGGAGTCCTCGAGCTCGGCGACGATGAGGTCCCGCTGACCCCAGGCCTGCTCGTCCGCATCGACCCGGGCACCCACCACCGCGGGCGCGGCGCGTTCAGAGCCCTCATCGTCGGCGTCCCCGCCTGGGACCCCGCCGACGAGTTCTTCCCGGACGAGGAGCAGGCAGACACCCCCGGCTGAGGCGCCCTGCCTCGCCCTGGCTCCGTCGATGTGGCCGGATGTTGGCGAGGTCAGCCGTCGAGCAGGCCCACGCCCTACTTCCTGCGATTCCTGCGCCGGCCTCGCTTCCCCTTCCTACCACTCTTGCGTCCGCTGCTCTTGCGATGGTTGCCGGGAGTGAGGTCCACGCCCTTCCACATGCGGTCGAGTTCGCGGAAGCTCTTGGGCTTGAAGTTGCGGACCGGGATCTTGGGCTCGAGGGGTGGGTGCCAGGTGGGCCAGCGTTCGACCCTCACGGGGCCGGCCTTGGCCTTCCCGCTCTTGTCGCTGCCGGGCGGGAAGTCGACGGAGACGAACGTGTCGCTGCTGGCGTTGACGCTTACGTTGGGGACCGTGAGCGAGTAGCCGCCGCCGGTGAAGCGGAGCGTGTAGGTGTCCGGCTCGAGCCACTCGACTGTGAAGTCCGGGTCGCCGCGCCGGACGGAAATCATCTTCACGGCGGTCATGAGCGGGGCGAGAACCTCGATGTGGCAGCCGGGGCAGTGCTTGAGGGAGCCGACGATACGGCCCATCTCCTCGACGTCCTCAACACCCCACGAATCCACGGTGGGCTTGCTGGCCCTTGGAATGGCGGGCCCTGACTGCGAGGTGCCGGGTGGCCCGCCCGTGACCTTCTTGGGGCCTTTGGCCGTCTTCTTGGCGCCCGCCTTCTTGCCCTTCGCGCCCGACTTCTTGCCCTTGGCGTCGGCCTTCTTGCTCTTCTTCTTGCCTGCTTCCTTCGCTGCCCAAGTCGTGCGTTGGCCGGGGAGCCAGGGCCCGACGAGAAGCAGGAGGGCCAGAGCCAGCGGAGCGGAGCGAGCCATGTGCAGCATGCAGCCTTGCCCCAATCTCAGTCCGAGAGTGGCGTGCGCCGCGGCAGCAGGTGGCTAGCACCCCGTGGCAGAAGTCCGTTCGGACTGCGTGCGGGTCTTCGGGCCGATCTCCGCG
>CAZDNN010000377.1:0-6446 GCA_964506385.1 uncultured Planctomycetota bacterium | reverse complement strand
CTGAGAAAAAGACAGCGTGCAAAAAGGCGTGCCAATTGTCTGCGGCGGCGGGCCACACTTCGCTGAAGTGTTACGGCTTTTCTACACCGGCGGAGAGGCGGAGTCAACATGCGGTCGCGGAGAAGGGCTTGACACACCGCGGTGCAACTGCTAGCATATACTAAGTAGGAACAATAACGAGCTCGGAACAGGCGACCGTTGCTGCTGGAGGGGCGTGATGCCCCAAGCCTTTGCACGATTGCGGGAGATCTGTCAGCACGCGGGATTGAGGGTGACTCCGCAGCGGCTGGAGGTCTTCCGCGAGCTCCTCACCGCGCGGGACCACCCGTCGGCGGAGCAGCTCCACGAACGTCTGACGGAACGGATGCCCTCGCTCTCGCTCGACACGGTGTACCGCACGCTGGCGACGCTGGAGCGATGCGGAGCGATCAGCCAGGTGCGTGCCTATGACGGTCGCGCACACTTCGATGGCAACCCCGAGCCTCACCACCATCTGATCTGCCGCGAGTGCGGGCGCATCGTGGACTTCCGGTGGCCCAGCGCCGACCGCCTCCGGCTGCCGCCCGAGGCCGCGGGATGGGGGCGGATCGACCACCGCCAGGTCGAACTCCGAGGGGTGTGCGCCGCGTGCCTGAGGCGGCAGGACGAGAGGGGAACCAGCAAGTAGCCTGTGGGCGCTGTGCCCGCGGGATTCGCCTCGGTGTCAACACCTTGTGAAGGAGGACAGTGCATGGCAACGGCCGACAATCTTCAGGAGGCCTTTGCTGGAGAGAGCCAGGCTAACCGCAAGTACCTGGCCTTTGCCAAGAAGGCAGAGAAGGACGGCTTCCCGATGGTCGCCAAGCTGTTCCGCGCCGCCGCAGCGGCCGAAACGGTGCACGCGCACGCGCACCTCCGCGTCCTGGGCGGCGTGAAGACCACCGCGGAGAACGTCCAGGCCGCGATCGAGGGCGAGGGCTTCGAGTTCCAGGAGATGTACCCCAAGTTCCTCGCCGAGGCCGAGGAGGAGGGCGAGCGGGCCGCCGCCACCTCGATCCGCTTCGCTCTGGCCGTCGAGGAGGTCCACCACGGCCTCTACAGCCAGGCCCTCCAGGCCGTCCAGGCCGGGCAGGACCTGCCGCAGGCCCCGATCTCGATCTGCCCGATCTGCGGGAACACCTTCGTCGGCGAGGCGCCTGACGCCTGCCCCGTGTGCGCGACGAAGAAGGACCGGTTCGAGGTCATCGCGTAGCCACCGCAGTGTCCAACAGGGCGGGCGCTCCGCGCGGGGCGCTCGCCCCGCCAGTAGCACCCCGAGGTCCTGCGCGGTTCGTTTGGAAAGAATTGCAGAGTTGGACAACTCTGCAATTCTTTCCAAACGCTCTCGCGGCGCCCGGCGAGCATGGGCTGGCCGCCCAGAGGGCGCTCGAGGCCCTCTACAAGTCGGCCGCCAAGGGCCGCGAGGTCCATCTCTGACTGGACCGGGCGCCTGGAACGGCTTGCGCACGGTCGCTGCCTCTTGCTACAATGATCGCGATGCACCCACTCAGGCTGCTCGTCAGGGAGCCCTCCGGCATGGCCCGACGGCCCGTTTCCGTCCGCACACGCGCGCTCATCGCCGCCCTCATCGCTCTGCTCGGCTCGGGCGGCTGCGGCTTCAATCTGCTGACCACGCAGGAGGAGATCGCACTCGGCCAGAGGATCGCGGCCAGCATCGAGAAGAAGGCCACCCTCTACAACGACCCCACCACCGTCGCCTACGTGCAGACCATCGGCACCCGCATCGCCCGCGTCAGCGACCGCCAGGACGTGATCTACCACGTCAAGGTGATCGACGACCACAACACCGTGAACGCCTTCGCCCTGCCCGGCGGCTACATCTATCTCTACACCGGCCTGCTGCGTCTGGCCAAGAGCGAGGCGGAGCTTGCGAGCGTGATCGCCCACGAGACGGGGCATGTGGCCGCCAGGCACTCCGCAGAGCACATCAGCGCCGCCATCGGCATGGACCTGCTGCTCTCGGTGGCTCTCGGCCAGAGCCCCGGGCTGGCCGCGGGCCTCGGCAGCGAGGTGCTCAAGGGCATCGGCTTCAGCCGCATGAGCCAGAGCGACGAGTACGAGGCCGACCAGCTCGGCCTCACGTACCTGAAGCGGGCGGGGTACGACCCATCGGCGTTGCCCATCTTCCTGCGGCGGCTCGACAGAGAGCACGACCGCAGCCCCAGCAAGCTCGCGCAGCTCTTCGCCACGCACCCGCTGGCCGAGGATCGCATCGCGCGCGCCGAGCAGTTCGCCACCGACCTGGGCCGCGGTGGCTACGTGGGGGCTGACACCTATCGCCACCGTCTGGCACATCTGATTGCCGAGCCTGCGCCGCCCAAGAGGGAAAGCACCTCCAGCTCCTCACGCAGCGGCGAGAGTCGCACCGCCCAGCGAGACCCCAGGCCCGCCCCGCAGCCGCCTGCCGGGCTCCCCCCGCCGACCATCGCGCCCGACACGGCGACGCCGCCGAGCCGCCGACAGGAGGGCCCCATGATCTGCCGCAACCTGACCAAGGGCAACGTCGTGGCCTCGCGGCTCGAGCTCGCCACCACGTCCAACGCCCGCCGCAAGGGGCTCCTCGGCCGCTCCGCACTGCCGCCAGGCGGCGGCCTGCTGCTCGTGCCCTGCAACTCGGTGCACACCGTCCGCATGAAGTTCGCCATCGACATCGTGTTTCTCGACAAGGAGATGCGTGTCCTACGCCTCTATCCCGACGTGAAGCCCGGGGCGCTCTCGCGCCACTGCCTGAGCGCCCGACACTGCCTCGAGCTCCCCAGCGGCACCATCGCCGCAAGGCGGATCGAGAAGGGCGACCAGCTTCGCGTCCTGCCCGCCCCCCGGGACGACCCAGGCCACTGAGGGACGCCGCGCGTGCCCATCCTCCGCCGCATCGCCCACGGGATCGTCCACCACGCGCCCCTCATCCTGCTTCTCGGCGCCGCCCTCACCCTACTGACGGCCTGGCAGCTCCCCGACCTCGAGCTCGACCCGTCGGCGCAGAGCATAATGCTCGAAGGCGACCCCGCCCGCGACTTCTACGAGCGCACCAAGCTGCTCTTCGGCTCCGACAGCATCATCGCCATCGCCATCCACCGTCCCGACACCATCTTCCGCCCCGAGACGCTCGGGAAGATCCAGCAGATGGCCGCGGCACTCGGCCAGCTCCCCCACGTCGAGCGGGTCGAGAGCCTCGCCACGACCGACAACTTCGCCGACTGCGATGCCGGCCTCCAGCCCGGCCCGCTCTACACCGACGTCCCCCGCACGCCCGAAGCATTGGCCGAGCTGCGCCGCAGGGCCTTCGCCAACCACACCTTCGTCGGCAACCTCGTCTCCCGCGACGCGCGCACTGCTGGCCTCCTCGTCTTCGTCTCGGCCCGACACGTGGACCGCAACGCACTGGACGCGGCCATCGACGCCCTCCGCGCCGGCGACGGCCCGGCCCCACCCACGCTCGTGGACGACGCGCTGACCTCCCCCACGTTCGCCACCGCCGTCTGGCGCCAGCTTCCGCCCCCTGTCCGGGGCAGCTTCGGCTCCCTCGACGCGGCGCGGGAGCCGGACGCGATCCCCGACGTGGTCGCCAAGATCGTGGGCCGTCTGCTCCGCGACAGCGGCCGGCTCCGCCGCACGGTGCTCCGCGAGGCCCCGCGGGCCAGCCGCCGACGCCTCGCCGACCTGGTGGACGGGGTGGCCGCGGTCCTGCGCGAGCACGACACGGACCCCGACGAGGACATCTATCAGGTCGGCACCCCGGTCATGAAGGTGCGCGGCGCGCGGCTCCAGCGGCAGGATCTCACCCGCCTGCTGCCCTGCGCCGCCGCGGTCGTCGCGGTGGTCCTGCTCCTGGCGTTCCGCAACGTCAGCGGCGTGCTCATCCCCCTGGGCACGGTCGTCGTCAGCGTGGTCTGGACCTTCGGGCTGATGACGGCGCTCGGAGTGCCCCTGACGGTGATCACCCTGATCATCGGCCCCTTGCTCATCGCCGTGGGCAACGGCTACGCCATGCACCTGGTCGCACACTTCGCCCAGCGGGCCGAGGCGGGCGAGAGCCGCCGCCAGCGGGTCGAGCACGCGCTCGAAAGCTGCTTCCTGCCCGTCCTGCTGGCCGGGGTGACGACCATGGTCGGCTTCCTGTCGGTCACCCTGTCGCGGCTGTCGAGCGTCCGCGAGTTCGGCCTCTTCTCCGCATTCGGCATCCTGAGCGCGCTGGTGATCTCACTGACCCTCGCGCCGGCGGTGCTGCGCTACCTGCCGGCCCGACAGCCAAGACGCCCGGCCGCTGGCGAGGCCCGCTCGCGGCCCGCAGACGCCTTCGACCGCCTCCTGCGGGCCGTCGGCAGGTTCGACATCCACCACGAAACGGCCATCGCCCGCATCGGCCTCCTCTTCGTCCTCGTCGCCCTCCTCGGCTGCCTCTTCGTGCGGGTCAACACCACCTACGAGCGCTTCTTCCACCACGGCGACGAGCTCAGGGTGAACGCCCGGCGGATGCACGAGCAGCTCGCCGGCGCCGTCCCCCTCTCCTTCATCCTCGACGCGCGCCAGCGAGCGCTGGACAGCGCGGACGAGCCCGGCGACGAGTGGCGCGGGCCCTTCACCGACCCCGAGCTTCTCACCTTCGTCCTCGACCTCCAGGACTACATCGCTGGCCTGCGCGTCGGCGACGCCCCCGACGCGCCCCTCGCCTTCGACAAGGCCACCTCCTTCGCCGACCAGGTCCAGCTCATGCACCAGAGCTTCACCGGAGATCGCGAGCACAGGCTCCCGCCGACCCGCGCGGGGGTGGAGGAGCTGCTCGACTTCTTCTATAAGCGGCAGGCGGGCGAGCGGTTCATCGACGCCGACTTCGCCCGCGCCCATCTCTACGTGCGGACCTATCTGACGGGCTCGCAGGCCATGGGCCGCCTCGTCGAGGAGATCGAGGCCTACGCCGCGAAGCGGGCGCCTGAGGGCGTCCGGGTCACCGCGACGGGGGAGAACGTGCTGATCCTCCGCGCAGCCGACGAGATCGCTCACGGCCAGATCCGCTCGCTCGCCATCGCCTTCATCGTCATCTTCACATTGATGGGCATCCTGTTCACCTCGGCCCGCGCCGGCCTCCTCTCGATCCTGCCCAACGCCGTCCCCGTCCTCGGGACATTTGGCCTCATGGGCTGGCTCGGGGTGGATCTCAATATCGGGACGGCGCTCGTCGGCAGCGTGGCCCTGGGGATCGCGGTGGACGACACGATCCACTACATGACGGGCTTCTACCTCGAAATGCGGCGGCTCGGCGACCGGGCCCGCGCGCTGCTGGCCACCCTCCACCTGCGCGGCAGAGCCATGATGTTCACCTCCGTCGCCCTCTTCTTCGGCTTCCTGGTCCTCGTCGCCTCGCGCTTCGCTCCCATCAGCGCGTTCGGCTACCTGACGGCCGCGGCCATGGCCACGGCGCTCCTCGGCGACCTCATCGTCCTGCCCGTCCTCCTGCGGCGGGTCGAGCTCGTCTCCCTGTGGGACCTGCTGGCGGCCCGTCTGCCGGGCGATCCGGAGCAGTGGACAGGCGTGCTGCGGGGATTGACGCGCCGCGAGGCCAGGGCGCTGGTGCTCCTGTGCCGGCGGCGCCGCGTCGCCCAGGGCTCCGCCATCGCCGTGCGCGGAGCCGACCGAGCGGGGGACGCGCGCCCCGTCTGGGCCGCGGCGCCGGAGGGTCCCACCCTCTATGCCGTGCTCGAAGGCCGCGTCGAGCTCAGGGCATCGCCCGACGGGCAGGCGCTCGCGGCCCTCGGCCCCGGCGAGGCATTCGGCGAGGTCTCGCCCGAGCTTGGCCGGCCGCCCGACGCCGTCGCCGCCGAGGCCACCGACCTCCTCCTGCTCCACGAGCAGAGCCTCAAGTCCCTGGCACACCGCTCGCCGCGCGCCGCCGCCAAGGTCCTCCGCAACCTCGCCGCGCTGCTGGCCGGCCGGCTCTTCGACGCCACCGCCCGCCTCGCGGCCGCACCCGATGCCGAGGCCCCGCCGCCCCCCTCCCCCGCGTCGGCTCCCTGGGCACGCCTCGACCCCGCCGACCAGGACGCCATCCGCCTCCTGGCCGACGCACGCGTCATGAGGCCCGACGAGCACATCCTCCTCCAGCCCCCCGCGGACGCCCCGGAGCTATGGATCGTCGTCTCGGGCCACCTGCTCCTGAGCGCAGAGGGTGCCGAAGGCCGGCAGACGGCGCTCGCCGTCGGCGAGGGTGCCGTCCTCAGCGGGCGCAGCACCGAGGCCGGCGCCCCTTGCACGGCCCTGCGCGCCGCGGGCGAGGCCGAGGCGCTCGTGGTCGCCTGGGACGCGCTCGACCGTCTCGTGGACCGTCAGCCTCGCGTCGCCGCCCGATGCGGTCTCGCCCTCCTCCGCCTCCTCTCCCGCGCCCTCGACCAGGCCCTCGAGCGTCTGACCTC
>CAZDNN010000376.1:0-6476 GCA_964506385.1 uncultured Planctomycetota bacterium | reverse complement strand
CCCGGCCCGAGCCGCTGCTTCTGCCCGGCCTGCCGCGAGCGCTTCGAGCAGGCCATCGGCCGCAAGGTCGCGAACTGGCCGGCGGACGTCCGCAGCGACAAGGCCCTCGAGCAGCAGTGGCTCGACTGGCGGCGCAGCCACATCACGAAGGTCGTCGCCGCCGTCGCCGAGCGGGTCCGCAAGGTCAAGCCGAAGGTCAAGATCTCGGCCGCCGTGTTCCGCAACTGGCCAGTTGACCGCGACAAGGTCGGACAGGACTGGAAGCTGTGGTGCGAGCGCGGCTACCTTGACTTCGTGTGCCCCATGGACTACACGCCGAATAACCAGGACTTCGAGCAGAAGGTGGCCCGCCAGCTCGAATGGGCGGGCAAGGTGCCGTGCTATCCCGGCATCGGACTGAGCGTCTGGGGCTCGCCGCGCGACGCCGTGAAGCTCATCGAGCAGATCCAGATCACCCGCCGCCTGCGCACGGGCGGCTTCACCATCTTCAACTACGGCGTGCCCGAGGCCACCGAGATCGTCCCGCTGTGCGGCGAGGGCATCACGCGGAAGGAGGCGACACCGTGAGGCGAGCGACGTGGGGCGTCGCGCTGATCCTGGCTGGGCTGGTGGCGGGGTGCGGCCCTCCGTCGCTGCGGCAGACGAGCTTCCCTGTGTCCGACCGGCGCGCGCGGCTCGAGAGGCGCGCCCGAGACGGCGAGCGCGCCATCCCCGAACTGGCCGCGGCGCTCGAGGAGGATAATCCGCTGGTCCGGCGCCAGGCGGCGCGGCTACTGCTCGAGATCGGCGAGCCGGCCAAGGATGCGCTGCTTCCCGCGCTCGACAACGAGGATCTGCTGGTCCGACGCACGGCGATCAAGATGGCTGCCAAGCTCCCGCCCGACGAGGCGCTTCAGTACCTGGCCAAGGGAGTCCGCGACGGCAGCCCGCTCGTCCGCCACGCTGCCGTCGGCTCGCTGGCGACGATGGAGCCGCGCAGCGAGGAGGTCCTGGCGCTGCTCCGCATCGCCAGCAAGGACGAGGTCGAGTCGATTCGCGCCATGGCGCAGAAGGCGCTCTGGCCCTTCTACAAGAAGGTCACGTCCGTCCGCGATCAGAGCACACTGGACAAGGACGTGCAGGTCGTCCAGACCATCCGCCTGCCGAAGGACGGCTGGCGCTTCCACCTCGACCCAGAGCGGAACGGCCACGAGAAGAAGTGGTTCGAGCCCGCCTTCGACGACTCGGCCTGGAAGGCCATCGCCATCGAGCAGGCGTGGCAGAAGGCCGGCTACCAGTACATCGGCGTGGCCTGGTACCGCCGCTCGATCGACCTGCCGGCCAGGCCGGACCACCTCGCCGTCGAGCTCCACTTCAAGGGCGTGGACGAGTGTGCCTGGGTGTGGGTCAACGGCCGCTACGTCGGCCAGCACGACGTCGGCCCCAGCGGCTGGGACCAGGCCTTCACCCTCGACGTGACCCAGGAGCTGGTCTGGGGGAAGCGGAACCAGATCACCGTCCGCGCCATGAACACGGCTCACGCCGGCGGCATCTGGAAGCCCGTCCTCATCGAGGTGCTCAAGTAGCGGGCACGGAGCACACGGCAGACAGAAGAGGAATGGAACCACAGATGGACACGGATGAACACAGATGGAAGAGAGGGCTGGGCCGTCGGTCCGCGGTCGCGTGCTTGCTCGTCGCCGTTGCTCTGGCGTCGGCGGCGGAGCGGAAGGAGAAGCCCTGGGAGAGGCCGTACTCGGGAGAGGAGGCCACGGGCGACGCCGTGCTCGCGCTCTGGCAGTTCGACCAGGGGGCGGAGACGACGGATGCGTCGGGGAAGGGGCGCGACCTCAAGCTGCGCGGGCAGTCGCGGATCGCGAAAGACGGCCGGTTCGGCTCCTGCCTCGAATGCTTCGCGGCGCCGGAGGACAAGCCGGAAGGGGCGCAGGTCATGAAGCTCGACACGGCGCTGTCGCCCAAGGGCGCCTTCACCGCCGAGCTGTGGCTCAAGCCCAAGCCTGAGATGGCCGACCTGCGGACGGCGTGGCTGCTCGACTGCAAGTACTTCAACTACGCCAAGGACATCCCCCAGGCCAACACAGGCTACCTGCTCCTCCTCCAGCGCAGCGGCGAGAAGTGGCGGCCGACCGTGATGCTCGGCTTCGGGAAAGACTCCGAGTCCTACCAGGCGAAGCCCGTCGAGCTGGCCGCGGGGGCCTGGCGCCACCTGGCCTTCACCTACGACGGCGAGGGCACCGTGCGGATCCTCCTCGACGGCAAGGACATCGGCGGCGGGACGACCGCGGGCCGCGGCGCCATCGAGCCGACCCGCTACGCCCTGACCGTCGGCGGGCGCTACGGCAGCATCCACCACGGCACGCCCGCCTTCTTCGACCAGGTGCGCATCGCCCGCGGCATCACGATGCGCAGCCTCGCCGTCACCATCGCCACAGCCGACGGCCGCACCGCCTTCTATCGGATGGAGCGGGCCTCGCCACTCCTGGTCACCCTCACGAACAACACCGGCAGGACGCTGACCGACGGCGTCTGCCGCATTGCCTTCGGCGGCGACCGCGAGGTATCGCTGCCCCACCTGCCGCCCAAGGGGACCTGCGTCGTCGAAGTCCCGGTGGATACCTCGCTGCGCCCCGACAGCTACGAGCTGAAGGTCGCAGTCGCAGCGAAGGGAGACGGGAAGGCGTTCGAGGCCGAGGAGACCGCCGCTGTCGTCATTGTCCCGCGCCCGCTGCCGAACCAGATGCCCGTCGTGATGTGGGGCGGCGGCGACTTCGAGACGCTCAAGGACATCGGCTTCACCCACCAGCTCGTCCACCTCGCGGACTACCAGAAGGTCTGGGACGCCGGCCGTCCGCTGAGGCCCGATGAGGTGAGTGCGCTCGACACACGGCGCGAGATGCTCAACCGCCATCTCGCCGAGGGCGTCGGCGCCGCGCTCACCGTGGCGCCCGGCCGCTTCGCCGCGAAGCAGGAGGGCTTCCAGCGGATCAACCGCGCGGGCAAGCCCTACGAGCAAACGGACGTCTGCGCCCTCAACCCCCGGGTGCGTGCGTTCAGCTACAACGTGGGCGCCACCATCGCCAACGCCTTCGGCCACTTCCCCGCGCTCCAGGCCGCGCTCATCCACAGCGAGGTCCGCGGCCACACCAATGTCTGCTGGCACGACTACGACAAGGCGGCCTTCCGCGAGGCCACAGGGGCAGACATCCCGAGGATCGTCAGCACCAAGTCCGTCGGCCACTACAGCGGCATCACCGGCTTCCCCAAGAACCGCATCGTCCCCGACGACGACCCAATCCTGACCTTCTACCGCTGGTTCTGGGAGCGCGGCGACGGCTGGAACGGGCTCCACACCCGCGTCCACGACGGACTGAAGTCCACCGGCCGCGACGACCTCTGGACGTGGTACGACCCGGCGGTCCGCGTCCCGAGCAAGTGGGGCAGCGGGGGAGGGGTGGACATCCTGTCGCAGTGGACATACTGCTACCCCGACCCCATCAAGATCGGGCAGGCGACCGACGAGCTATTCGCCATGGCCGCGGGGCGACCCGGCCAGCAGGTGATGAAGATGACCCAGATCATCTGGTATCGCCGCCAGACCGCCCCCGAGCTGCCCAAAGACGAGAGCCGGAAGGCGCAGTGGGAGAAGGACATCCCCGACGCCCGCTTCGTGACCATCGCGCCCGACCACATGCGCGAGGCCTTCTGGTCGAAGATCTCGCGGCCCATCCGCGGCATCATGTACCACGGCTGGGGCTCGCTCGTGCCGGCGAAGCACGGGAGCTATCGCTTCACGAATCCGGAGACCCGCGGCGTCCTGACCCAGCTCATCCGCGACGTGGTGCGGCCCCTGGGGCCGACGCTCCTCCAGGTGCCCGACCGCGAGGCCGACGTGGCGATCCTCGAGAGCTTCGCCTCCCAGGTCTACGCCCAGCGCGGCACTTGGGGCTGGAGCCACACGTGGGAGGCCGACGTCCACTTGGTCTGTCAGTGGGCGCAGCTCCAACCCCGGATCCTCTATGAGGAGCACATCCTCCGCGACGGGCTCGACGGCATCCGCGTGCTCGTGATGCCCTGCTGCGACGTGCTGCCCGAGAGCGTCTACCGCAAGATCGCCGACTTCCAGCGGCGGGGCGGCATCCTCGTCGCCGACGAGCACCTCGCTCCCGCCCTCGACCCGGACATCCTCATCATGAGCCGCAAGCGCTCGGGGAAGGCCGACGAGGACAAGGCGGCCCTCCACGGGATGGCCGCGATGCTGCGGCAGGAGCTCGACACCGTCTACCAGCGCTACGGCGAGAGCGACAACCCCGACGTCGTCGTCCGCTTCCGCCGCTACCGCGACACCGACTACCTCTTCGCCCTGAACGACAAGCGGACCTTCGGGGACTACGTCGGCCACCACGGGCGGGTCATGGAGAAGGGCCTGCCGGCGACGGCCACGCTGCTGATTCGCCGGCCGAATGGCCACGTCTACGACCTCGTTCGCCACGAGGCGGTCGAGGCCGAGACGACCGAAGACGGGCTTCGCCTGAAGGCCGACTTCGGCCCGACCGAGGGCAAGCTGCTGATGATCGCCGAGCGCCCCATCACAGGCTTGCGCGTCCTGGCGCCCCGCCGTGCCCGCTTGGGTGGCCGCGTGCGCATCCACATCGCCGTCCTCAGCGGCCTGCGCCCCATCCGGGCCGTCGTCCCTCTCCGCGTCGAGATCCTCGACCCGCAGGGCCGCCCGGCCGAGGGCACCGGCTACTACGGCGCCCTCGAGGGCCGCCAGACTGTGACCCTCGACCTCGCCGCCAACGATCTCCCCGGCGAGTGGACCCTCCTCGTGCAGGAGCTGGCCTCCGGCCTGCGCGATCAGCGCACCCTGATCGTCCGCTGAGCGAGGAGAGGGTGCCGGGACAATTGAGCAGGAATACGACTTCTTCTCTGGATTCCCCGACCCCGGCCTGCTATCATTCAGTAGATGCAGTTGGGGACCCCTGGCCATGGAAGGCGTCGGGTCTCGCCTTCAACATGACCGCCATAGAAAGGCTCATGTGATGAAGCACCGCGTTCCGCGCGCATGGGTGTCCGTTCCCACTTGGCTCGCCATGGCCCTCACGGCGTCGCTGGTGCACGCCACCCCCGAGTTCAGAGTCAACTCGTACACGACGGGCTACCAGCGTCGCCCAGCGGTGGCAATGTCCGACGCCGGCGACTTCGTGGTCGTCTGGGAGAGTGAGAGCCAGGACAACGGCACCGAGGGCGTCTACGGCCAGCGCTACGATGCCTTTGTCGCCCCTCTCGGCGGTGAGTTCCAGGTCAACACGTACTCGACCAGTTGGCAGCAGAGCCCCGCCGTGGCCATGGACGCCGACGGCGACTTCGTCGTTGTCTGGAACAGCTGGGAGCAGGATGGAAGCAGCTACGGCATCTACGGCCGGCTCTACGACGGGTCGGGCGGTCCCCCTGGAGGCGAGTTCCGCGTCAACACGCGGACCGACGGTCGCCAGTCCGAGCCATCCGTAGCGATGGACGCCGACGGCAACTTCGTCGTGGTGTGGGAGAGCCATGGGCAGGATGGCAGTAGCTCCGGTATCTACGGCCAGCGCTTCGATGCTCTCGGCAGCCCCTCCGGCACTGAGTTCCTGGTGAACACGCAGACGTTCGAAGGCCAATACTCGCCCTCCGTCGCCATGGACGACGACGGCGACTTCGTGGTCGTATGGCAGAGTTGGGGCCAGGACGGCAGTGAAGCGGGCATCTACGGCCAGCGCTACAACGCCAGCGGCGTCCCTCAGGGGAGCGAGTTTCCTGTGAACACCTACACGGTTGGCTCACAAGACATGCCGTGGGTGGCGATGGACAGCGATGGCGACTTCGTGGTGGTCTGGCAAAGCGCGGGTAAGGACAGCAGCGGATTCGCTATCGCTGCTCGGCTCTACGATGCGGCCGGGGTCCCAGAGGGAGACGAATTCCAGGTGAACACCTACGAGGCTGACGACCAGAAGTGGCCCTTTGTGGCGATGGACGCGGATGGGGATTTGGTGGTGACTTGGGGGAGCGTCGGTGAGGACGGGGACGGCTACGGTGTCTACGGCCAGTACTTCAGCGCTGCAGGCATCCCTGATGGCCTCGAGTTCCAGGTCAACGTCCACACACCCTTCGACCAATACATCCCGTCTGTCGCCATGAACGCGGTTGGCGACTTCGCCGTGGCGTGGCAGAGCTGGTACCAGGATGGCAGCAGCTATGGTGTCTACAGCAGGCATTACGTGATCCCTGAGCCGGCTTCATTTGGCTTGCTGGGCGCCGCCATCATGGCTGTGGGCTATCGTCGTCGGCGCTGTCGTAGAGCGGGGGTCGCGGGGTCCGGGAAAACCACTCCCAATTGCTGACGCGACGGGCGCGACGACGCTCCGGCGTCACTGCGCGGAGTAGGCGACGACCCTTCTTCCCCACGCTGGAGCGTGGTTCTGTGCGTCCCGACGCTGGAG
>CAZDNN010000375.1:0-6541 GCA_964506385.1 uncultured Planctomycetota bacterium | reverse complement strand
GCGCCGCCAACTTCTCGGGCATCGAGATCTGGAAGCAGGCCCCGCAACGGAAGTAAGGAGCACCATGTGAACCGACGCGCATTCCTCAAGGCCATTGGACTGGGAGCTGCTACCTTGGCCCTCTCCCGACGCCTCGCCGCCGCGCCCGCCAAGCCCAACGTCATCCTGGCCATGACCGACGACCAGGGCTGGGGCGACACAGGCTACAACGGCCATCCCGTTCTCAAGACCCCGACCCTCGACGCCATGGCGCGCGCCGGCATCCGCTTCGACCGCTGGTACTCCGGCGCACCAGTCTGCTCGCCCACCCGCGGGAGCTGCATCACGGGCCGGCATCCCTATCGCTATGGCATCTTCTTCGCCAACGTCGGCCACATGCGCAAGCAGGAGGTCACCCTCGCCGAGGCCCTCAAGACCCAGGGCTACGTCACCGGCCACTTCGGCAAGTGGCACCTCGGCACCCTCACCACGAAGATCAGGGACTCGAATCGCGGCCGGCCAGGCGACAGGCGGCACTACTCGCCCCCGTGGGACAACGGCTTCGACGTCTGCTTCTCCACCGAGGCCAAGGTCCCCACCTGCGACCCCATGCTCAAGCCAGGCACGAAGCAGCCCTACGGCACATACTACTGGGACGGCCCGGAGCACCGCGTCACCGAGAACCTCGAGGGCGACGACTCCCGCGTCATCATGGACCGCGTCGTCCCGTTCATCCGCGGCGCGGTGAAGGCGGGGAAGCCATTCCTCGCGGTCGTCTGGTTCCACACGCCGCACCTGCCCGTCGTCGCGGGGCCGAAGCACCGCAAGCTCTACGCCGACCAGCCCGAGGGCGCGCAGCACTACCTTGGCTGCATCACGGCCATGGACGAGCAGATGGGCCGCCTGCGCCAGGAGCTCCGCAGCCTGGGCGTCGCCGACAACACGATGCTCTGGTTCTGCGCCGACAACGGCCCCGAGGGCAGGAAGAAGACGCCGACCAACGGCTCGGCCGGCCCGCTCCGCGGCCGCAAGCGCAGCCTCTACGAGGGCGGCGTCCGCGTGCCCGGCCTCCTCGAATGGCCAGCGAAGGTCACCAAGCCCCGGGTCGTCACGATGCCCTGCTCCACCTGCGATTACTTCCCCACCGTGCTCGACGCCCTCGGCTTCCAGATGAAAGGCCAGCCCGAGCCCATCGACGGCATCAGCCTCCTGCCGCTCATCGAGGGGAAGATGGCCGAGCGGCCCCGCCCCATCGGCTTCGAGTCCGCCGGCCAGGTGGCGCTCATCGGCAACCGCTACAAGATCTACAGGGGCAGGAAGTCGAAGAGCTACGAGCTCTACGACCTGGTCGAGGACCCCGGCGAGAAGCACGATCTCGCCGCCGAGAAGCCCGACATCGTCAAGAAGATGGCCGCCATCCTCGAGCGCTGGCGCGCCTCGTGCAAGGACAGCCTGGCAGGCAAAGACTACGCGGCCCAGAGCAACTGACATCCTGGGACGGTTGATCGCCGGGCAACGGTGCTCTACAATCGGGCAGTGGATGAGGCCCCCTCGTGACGAAGGGAGCGATGGCATGGGCATGGTCCGGGTCAGGATCATCGTCAAGAAGAGCTATGAAGCCAGGAAGGCCGAGACGGTCAGCTTCCTCGTGGACAGCGGCGCCGTTTACTCGGTGGTGCAGGGCGAGGTTCTTCGCCGGCTGGGGATCCGGCCCCATCGCGCGCGAGTCTTCAGCCTGGCCGACGGCCAGAGCATCGAGCGGCAGATCGGCGACGCGTATTTCGAGTACAAGGGCGTGGGCGGCGCCGCCCCCGTCGTCTTCGGCGAGCCGGGCGACGCGAACCTGCTGGGCGCCGCTACGCTCGAGGCGCTCGAGCTCGTCCTCGACCCCTTCAAGCGTGAGCTGCGCCCCATGACCCTCTCGCTCATGGGCTGCCCACTCTCATAGGACAACACAATGACCACCCGCCGACAGTTCCTGGAGACCACTGCCCTAGGAGGCGCTGCAATGATGATGCCCGGCTTCGCACGACCAGCATCCGCTGCGCCGAAGACCAAGCCGAACATCCTGTTCATCCTCGTTGACGACCTCGGCAAGGAGTGGGTGAGCTGCTGCGGAGCCGAGGACATCGAGACCCCGAACCTCGACAAGCTCGCCGCGACGGGCATGCGCTTCGCCAACGGGTACTCCATGGCCCAGTGCACGCCCAGCCGCGCCACGCTCCTCACAGGCCAGTATCCCTGGCGCCACGGCTGGGTCAACCACTGGGACGTGCCACGCTGGGGCGCCGGCTGCCACTTCGATCCCAAGCACAACCTGAGCTTCGCCCGCGTGATGAAGTCGGCCGGCTACGTCTGCGGCATCGCGGGCAAGTGGCAGATCAACGACTTCCGCGTCCAGCCCAAGATCCTCGAGGCCCACGGCTTCGACGACTGGTGCATGTGGACGGGCTACGAGACGGGCAACCCGCCGAGCGGCAAGCGCTACTGGGACCCCTACGTCCACACCCGCGCCGGCAGCAAGACCCACGCAGGCAAGTTCGGCCCCGACATCTACACCGACTTCCTCATCGACTTCATGAAGCGGCACCGCGACGAGCCCATGATGCTCTACTTCCCCATGTGCCTCACCCACGGCCCCCTCGTCCACACACCGCTGGCGCCCAACGCGAAGTCGAAGATGGACAAGCACAAGGCGATGGTCCGCTACACCGACCACCTGGTCGGCCGCCTCGTCAAGGCCCTCGACGCCCTCGGCATCCGCGAGCGCACGATCGTGATCTTCACCACCGACAACGGCTCGGGCGGCGGCATCACCGGGCGCCGCAACGGACGCAGCGTCCGGGGCGCCAAGGGCCGCATCAGTGAGCCGGGTCTCTGTCAGCCCTTCATCGTCAACTGCCCGGGGCTCGTGCCCAAGGGCGTCGTCAGCGACGCACTAACCGACTTCAGCGACATGCTGCCCACCTTCGCCGAGCTCGGCGGAGCCGAGATCCCCAAAGACGCCGTCCTCGACGGCAAGAGCATCGCCAGGGTCATCCTCGGCCAGGACAAGGACGGCCCCCGCGAGTGGATCATGGGCATGGGCCACGGCGCCGCGGCCCTCGACGAGAAGGGCGTCCGTCCCAAGCTCCCCTTCGCCGAGCGCGCCGTCCGCGACAAGCGCTACAAGCTCTGGGTCCAGCCCGGCAAGCCCAACAGGCTTTACGACCTCATCGACGACCCCGGCGAGACGAAGGACCTCTACGAGAGCGCCGAGCCCGCCCACGTGGCCGCCCGCAAGAAGCTCGAAGCCGTCGTCGCCACTTTCCCTGAGAAGGACGGCCGCCCACGCTACGACCCCCTCCCACCGCAGCCCTGGGACCGCAAGCCGGGCGCAGGCAAGCGCAGGAAGAGGAAGGCTAAGGGCTGACAGGCGCAACCCCGACTGGAATCCCAGGCCGCCGGCAGCTACAATCGCAGCATCGGAGCCGGAGGAGAGGACTTTCGGTGCTTACTCGCGTCCCCCGATCGCGCTTCGTCGCCCTCGCTGCGCTGCTGTCGACCAGCGCGGCACTCGCGAAGATGCCGGAGAACCTCGCGCCGAAGGCCACGGCGTGGGCCTCGTCGGAGCACAACGCCCAGTATCTCGCGAGGTTCGCCACCGACGGCAAGATCCCGCCGGCCGGCAGCCAGGCCCAGGACCGCGGCAAGGCCTGGTGCGTGCTCAAGGCCAAGAGTGGCGACAAGGCGGATTTCTCGCTCACGTGGGAGAAGCCCGTCGAGGTCGCCGAGATCATCTACTACGGCCGCACCGCGTGGTTCATGAACGAGTGCTGGAGGGACTACGAGCTCTATGTCGATGACGCGGCCAAGCCGGCCATCAAGGGCCGCTTTCGCATGATCCACGGCCCCCAGCGGGTCAAGATTCCGAAGCAGCGGGTCCGCAAGGTCACCTTCAAGTTTCTCAACTCCTACGGCGGCTTCAACCCCGGCGCCCTGGAGATCGAGGTCTACGCCGAGAGCCCCTCGAAGAAGGACCTGGCGAAGCACTTCGGGGGCGCCAGCAGGGCGCTGGCCCAGTTGCCCCGCGTGGGCGAGGTCGATTGCGGCGAGCTGCGCGCCCTGATCGGGAAGCTCCGCGACCTGCACGACGAGGGCTACCCACAGGCCGCCGAACACCTCGCCCGACTCGACAGGCTGGAGAAGACCACCGATGCGGAGGAGGCGCTCGCGGCGCTCCAGCGCGACGTCCTGCTCTTCGACATCGACGAGATCCTGGTGATCAAGCGCCACGAGATCACCGCCTCCCACGTCTACACCTACCACTACGAAGGCTTCAAGCCCGGCGGCGGCCTTTACGTCATCTCGCTCAAGCACCGCGAGCGCGAGCCAAGGCTGCTCGTTGGGTCGCCCACCGGCCAGATCCTCGACTGCGACCTCCATTACGACGGCCGCCAGATCCTCTTCAGTTGGCGGCGGAAGCAGGACGAGGGCTACCACCTGTGGACCATCAACGCAGACGGCTCGGGCCTCAAGCAGCTCACCGACGGCGAGCGGCACGACTACAATGCCTGCTGGCTGCCCGACGGCGGCATCGCCTTCCTGTGCACCCGCTCCCCGCAGTTCGCCTACTGCTGGCACGCGCCCGTGGGCGTCGTCCACAGGATGAACGCCGACGGCACGGGCATCCGCACCCTGTCGGCGAACTACCTCAACGACTTCACGCCCTACGTGCTCGCCGACGGCCGCATCATCTACAGCCGTTGGGAGTACGTGGACAAGCCGGCGATCCCGATCCAGAGCATGTGGACGATCAACCCCGACGGCACGGGCCTCTCCGTCTACTTCGGCAACCGCGTGCTCTCGCCCGGCACCTTCATGGAGGCCCGCTCGATCCCCGGGACGACGAAGATCCTCTGCACAATGACGGGGCACAACGGCCCGACCCGCGGCGCCATCGGCATCATCGACCGCAACATGGGCGTCAACGCCCAGCGCGCCATCGAAAACATCACGCCCGACACGCCGGTGCCGCCCGTCAACCGCGGCAACGGCAACACCGGCGGCAGCAAGCCCTATAGCTGTCCCCTGCCTCTGGATTCCGAGCGATTCATCTGCTCTGCCCGCGGGCCGCTGCTCGTGCGGACGCTGTACGGCGAATGCCAGTCCCTCGCCCTGGAGCCGCCGGGCGACGGGATGCAGTGGTTCAACGCCCAGCCCGTCCGCCCGCGGCCGCGGCCGCCGATCATCTCGCCCCAACTGCCCGACGGGGCCGAGCCCTTCGCGACCGTCTATCTCCAGGACGTCTATCGCGGCCTCGAGCCGCACGTGAAGCGCGGCGAGGTGGTGGCCATCCGCGTCGTTCGCGAGCTGTCCAAGGGCGTGCGGATCGACCCCCGGTATCGCGCCTTCGGCTTCCAGTTCCCCGTCATCTCCTGCGGCGCCACCTACGCGGGCAAGCAGGTGCTCGGCGAGGTGCCCATCCAGCCCGACGGCTCGGCCTGCTTCCGGGTGCCCAGCGGCATGCCGATTTACTTCATGGCCCTGGATGCCGAGGGGCGCGCGGTGCAGCGCATGCGGACCTTCACCCACTTCATGCCCGGCGAGCGCCAGGGCTGCGTCGGCTGCCACGAGCCGCGCCGCGAGGCATCACACCACGCCATGACCGCCTCCTACGCCGACCCGCGCGAGCTGACGCCGCCCGAGTGGGGCACCGGCGGCTTCGACTACGCCCGCATCGTCCAGCCCGTCCTCGACAAGCACTGCGTCCGGTGCCACAACCCCACCAGCCCGCCGAAGGGCCTCGACCTGACGGGCGGGAAGACCGACTACTTCAACGTCTCCTACGACTGCCTCGCCCGAGAGCATCAGGGCCGTACCGGCAGCCCCTACGTCAACTGGATCCCCACCTACAACGGCCACGAGCAGAACATCCTGGTCATCGACCCCAAGGCCTGGGGCTCCCACCAGAGCAAGCTCGCCGAGGTCATCCTCTCCGGCCATCCCGACACCGACGGCAAGCCGCGCATCCAGCTCGCCGAGGCCGAGCGCCGCCGCATCCTCGCCTGGATCGACCTCAACGTGCCCTACTACGGCACGAGCGAGACCGCCTACCCCCAGGCCCGCGGCTGCCGCCAGCTCCTGCCGGCGAATCTCAACAAGGTGCTCGCCGACGTCGCCAGGCGTCGCTGCGCCGACTGTCACAAGGGAGGCAAGATCCCGCGCCGCGAGTGGACCCGCATCACCGAGCCTGAGCTCAACCCCTTCCTCGTCGCCCCCCTCGCCAGGGCTGCCGGCGGCTCCGAGCGCTGCGGCAGACCCGTCTTCGCCGACACCAACGACCCCGACTACCGCGCCATCCTCGCCACCTTCCAGCCCCTCCTCGCCCGGCTCGCCAAGACCCCCCGCATGGACATGGCCGGCGGCAGACCCGCCGCCGGCGTCTGCCGCGACTGTCAGTAGCCCTGTCCACCCAAGTAACCGTGCGGTGACTATTCAGCCGTCTGAAGTGCCGCCGAGCCGCCGCAGAGGATTGGCACGCTTTCTGACAGGTCCGAGAGGTGAGGGCGAGGCAGAAAGA
>CAZDNN010000374.1:0-6543 GCA_964506385.1 uncultured Planctomycetota bacterium | reverse complement strand
CCCGTCTCGCCGATGAGGCGCAGGGCGTTGCCGGCGAGGACGAGGGCCTCGTCGTCGGGCGGGAGGCCGAGGCCGCGGATGGCCGCCAGGCAGGCTGCGGGGGTGTCGAAGGGGTAGTCGGAGCCATAGAGCAGCTTCGCCGGGCCGTAGGCGTCGAGGAAGGTGCGGAGCACCGCGGGGTCGTGGGAGGGCGAGGCGCTGGTGTCGGCGTAGACGTTGGGCCGCTTCCAGACACCCAGCTCGTGGAGACGCTGGAAGCCGCCGTTTAGATAGCCGCAGTGGGGGATCACGACTATCGCCTCGGGCGCCAGCTCGTCGAGGAAGCGCAGGGTGTTCTCGAAGGACTCCTCGAGGGTGATGGGGAGCCGCCGCTCGGTGATCCAGTCGAGGATGGCGCGGCAGCGGGGGTCGTCGTAGTGGTAGACCGGCTCGTCGGGGTGGCGGTGCCACTTGATGCCGCGATACGGCGCCGCCTTCAGGGCGTCGAGATCGAAGTCGTTCCAGACGAAGAAGAAGGGGAAGACCCGCGGCGCGATATCCTGCGCGGCGAGGCCGAGCAGATAGTCCCCCGCCCTCGTGCGGCGCGCCTGCCAGGCGGGGTCGTCGGTGAAGGCGGGGTCGTAGCGGTCGTAGACCTCGTAGACGGGGGGGAACATCCAGGTGGCCTCGACACCTGCCGCGCGGTGGAGCGCGGCAATGGTCTCGAAGTCCTGTGGCGGGTCGAGATCCTGGCGTCCGCAGTGGCAGTGGGCGTCGAGGATGTGGATGGGCATGGGTCATCTCCTGGGGCAGGGGACGATGTGACTATGGTCCTCGGTGGTCAGGGTGAGGAGGGGGGAGACTGGGCCGCGGAGGGCATTTGGCATCTGGCATCCTGCCGCCGGGCTAGTCGGGCGCGCGTGCGAGGTTGCGGAGGACGAGATTGCGCTCGAGGATGCGGAGGCGCTCGGCCGTGGCGGGGGCGAGACCTGTGAAGACGACGCCGATGCAGTGGCGGTCCGCCTCCCGCGTGATACGGAGGATGGAGCCAGTGAGCTCGAGCGGCTGGGCGAAGGCCGGCGTGGTCAGCTCCATCACCACGCGGTCGCCAGGATCGAGGTGCACGGTGCAGTCGGCCACGGCGAACAGCAGGCCCCCGCGGCCCAGGTTCTCGAGCTCGATGCGGCCGGGCACCGCGACCAGCGGCCGGTTCGGCGGGGCCAGGGCGACGCCGAGGGTGCACTGGCGGAGGGCGAAGCGGAGGGAGGCCCGCTGCTCGCCCCCGCCGTCGGTCCCGGGTGCGAGGGTGGTGTTGTTGTAGCAGTGAGGACAGACGCCCTGGCGGCCGGCCAGATGGCGCACGGCGACGAGCGGCCCGCCGCAGTTCGTGCAGCCGAAGACCACGACGGGGGCGTCGACGCCGGCGGGCGGCTCGGGGGGCAGCCGCTCGGCGAGCGCGTCGGCCAGCGCCAGGCCAAGGGCGATCTGGCACGCGGCGATCTGTGCGGCCGCCGCCTCGTGCAGGATCACGGCCGGGTCGGCGTCGATCGGGCACGGCGGCAGCCCGAGGCCCGCCACCGTGACGCCCTGCGACGCGGCGAGCGCGGCGGCACCCGCCAGGTCGGCGGACGGCTCGGGAGGCGCGAGGACCAGCGCCACGTCGCCCGCGCGGGCGAGCAGCTCGACCTGCTGGCAGATGGGGCGCGCGACCGCGTAGTCGGAGCCCACGAGGGCCAGCGCCGAGGGGTCCTGCGTGACGGTGAGGACGGGCGGCCACGCGGCGGCGGCGAAGGGGCTGCGGATCGCGGCAGCGATCTGCTCGGCCAGCGGAGCGCCTGCACCATCGGCGAGGACGAACAGGACGCGACCGAGGAGCAGGGCGTCGGCGGCTGTCGCCGCAAGATCGCCGCGGGCTTCCGCGGCATAGAGCAGGGCGACGCACTCCCGCTGGGACTGGGTGGCGCGGTCGGCGAGGGTGGCCATCATCATGGGCGGCTCCCACGATCGGGCGGCTATCGAGGCAGGTGGATGCTGACGTCGTCGAAGGCGGCCTCGCCACCGGTGACGCCGAGGGCGACGCCGCCGCTGCGGTACCGGCGCGGGATGGGCCACGGCGGCTTGCCCCCGATCCCGTCGATGACGAGCGAAACCTGGTCACCGCGGACCGTCACCTGGAAGTCGTGCCACTTGTTGAAGTCGGTCCCCAGGCCGTGGCGGGCCCGCGAGGTCTCGCGCCAGCGGCCGTTGTGGTAGTAGCCCAGCTCGTAGATCCCCTCGATGGCGAAGCGGATACAGAAGAAGTTCCGGTCGTCCTGATAGCGGACGATGAGGAGGAAGTACTCGCCCTCGCGAGCCATGCGGCTGCGGCGGGTCAGCGTTGCCCGTGCCCTGAAGCTGTAGTCGCGCCAGGCGTCCGAGCCGGTGGACAGGACGGCGACGTCGCCCATCGGCGCGCGGCTCAGCAGGGCGCCGTTGCGCACGGTCCAATCGCCCCGGGGGGTCCAGCCGTCGAGGTTGCGGCCGTTGAAGAGCGTGTGCCGGCCGGGCGGCAGGCGGCGCGGGGTCGGCGCCTCGCTGGGGTCGGTCGTCGGGCGAGCCGCAACGAGCCACCCCTCGCTCAGCGCCACCGCGCGGTAGGCGGGGTCCGAGGGATGCAGGCGCAGGCGGACGCCGCGCACGGCAACGCCGCCGCTTTGCACCTCGAGGGCCGGGGCGCCGGCCTGGGGCGTGTGGCCCGCCGTGCTGAGCACCACCTTGCCGTCCACCCGCAGTTCCGCCTTCGGCCCGTGGGCATCGAGCTCGAAGCGGTACCACTTGTTCCGCGTCGCGCCCTTGCCGACCTCGTCGAGGACGCGCCCGCCCTGCCCCGCATAGCCGAGCCGGGCCATCGAGCTGCCGATCGTCGCGACGAGCGGCCCGTGGTGGAGCACGAGCGTGCCCGCCTTCCCGAGCTTCGCCTCGACGCCGAGGGTGTAGTCAGTCCACTCCGCCTCCTGCGCCGTGATGGTCGAGCTGCCGACCGCCATGATGCCGTAGAGCACGCCGTCGCGGACCTCCCACCGCTCGGGGTTGCCCATCCAGCCGTCGAGGCTGCGGCGGTCGAAGAGCGAGACCGTGCCGTCAGGGCCAGCCTTCCAGCGGCTGTGGACGCGGATCATCGGGACGTCGGTCGCCGGCTTCGGCCGCACGACGTGCGGCCCCACCGTGCCGGTCGATGGCGCGGGCCGCGGGAACGTCGGCTCGGGCGGCGTGACGACGGCGGTCAGGTCCGTGGCGGGCCCGACGGGCGGCGCGAGGTCGGTCCCAGGCCGAACGGGGCGAGGAACGGCAACCGTTGTGGATGTGCGCGGACCGCTCGTGTGGGGCTGCTCGACGCCGAGGATCTCCGCCCACGAGCGCTCCCGGCCGCCGGGCGCGCGGAGCCGCTCGCGCACGATCAGCGCCGCTGCCACGACCCCCACGGCAAGCACCAGCAGCGCCACCATGCCGATCAGGGCCGCGGCGACGCCGCGGGACCGAGGCTCCCGCCTCACCGCAGGACGGGCAGGCTCGCCCGTGGCGGGCGGCAGCTCCGGCTCGGGCCTCGGCAGGTGACGATCGAGGAGCGCCTGCGCCGCGTCCAGGCTCTCGCGGAGGTGGCGGAAATCCTCCAGCGACAGAGCCACTACCTCGTCCAGCGTCGTCTCCCCCACCACCACGGTCAGGACGTGGTGGCCCTCCTCGTCTTCGGGGTCCGGCTGCGGCAGGAGCCGGCGGGCCAGCTCGACCGCACGATTGGCCTGGGAGCGGAACAGCCGGCGGTCCGCGTCCGTCGCCTCCCCTTCCTCGTATATTTGGGTGATGAACTGGCAGAGCAGCGGCCACAGGTCCCGCAGCTCGTCCGCCTCCCCGGGCGCACCCGCCATCATTCCCGCGAGCGGGCCAGGCACGGCAGCCTCAGCCTGCGGCGCAACCGGGCTCGGCAGCGCGTCCGCGAGCGGGCCGGGGGATGGCAGCGCCTCGGGCCCCTCCTCGGCCTCCTCCGTCGGCGGGGGCTGGGCGAAGCGGAACTTCTGGCCGCAGCCAGGGCACCGCACCTTCTCGCCCGTCGTCGGCACCGCCACCAGCTCGCCGCATTGCGGGCAGCTCACCTCGCTGGTCGGCGGCTCGCGGCCCGCCTCCGACTCCAGCACCAGCGGCTCCTCGCCACCATCCTCGGGCGGTCGCTCCTCGTCGGGCACGTCGAAGCGGAACTTCTGCCCGCACTCCCCGCACCGCACCTTCTCACCCGTGGTCGGCACCCGCACCATGGAGCCGCAGCGGGGGCAGCGCACCTCATTGGCCGGCGGCTCCTCGGGCTCCGGCTCGACCGCGCCGGGCTCGGGAGCAGGCACGTCGAAGCGGAACTTCTGCCCACACGCGCACCGCACCTTCTCCCCGCTGGCGGGGACCGTCACCATGCGGTCGCAGCGAGGGCAGCGGACCTCATTGACAGGGGGCTGGCCGCCCTGCCCGTCATCGGCGAGGTCGAAGATCAGGGGAGCCTCGGCCTGCTCGTCGCCCGCGTCGCCGTTCGCCGTGTCGAAGCGGAACTTCTGCCCGCACGCACAACGCACTTTCTCCCCCGTGGTCGGCACATCCACGGTGGCACCGCAGCGCGGGCATCGGACGGTGCGGTCCGGCACAAGCGGGCTCCCGAGTACGGTGGAGCGGCCGTCCCTGGCGACCGCTGCCCTATTCTACGCCGCCCCTTCTGGGAAATCAAGGCACCCCCGACCGCCTCCCGCACGCCCGGCGGGCCGCTGCACGACCTGATCTTGACTCCCCGCCCGACCCCGCCTAGAATGGTCTGGCGCGTAGTAGTGTTGCGCTCACTGTGCTCTGAGGGAGGGCGGGACCGCGTGGCCAGGCATCTCGCCAAGTGCCCGAAGTGCGGCGGCCGGGTGGATTTCGACACGGCCGTGGGTGACCACCTCGTCTGCGCGGGCTGCGGGGCAAGGCTCAAGGTACCCGCCTCGGCCAAGACACATTACCCCACCGAATCCCCCACCCTTACCGGCCAAGCCTCCGCCGCGGCCGACCCGCTCATCGGCACGACCCTCGGCGAGTTCGAGATCGTCGAGCTGCTCGGACGCGGCGGCATGGGCGCCGTCTACAAGGCCAGACAGGCATCGCTCGGACGCATGGTCGCCATCAAGGTCCTGCCCCAAAGCCTCGCCAGCGACGAGAGCTTCGTCGAGCGTTTCGACCGCGAGGCCCGCGCTGCCGCCGCGGTTCGACACCCCAACATCATCGAGATCTTCGCCGTCGGCGAGGACCGCGGCTATCAGTACATCGCCATGGAGTTCATCGAGGGCGACACCCTCAGCGACATCCTCAAGCGCGAGGGCCGTCTCCAGGCCGGCCGCGCCGTCGAGATCATGCGGCAGGTCGCCTCCGCACTCGCCGAGGCCCACGAGTGCGGCATCCTCCATCGCGACATCAAGCCGTCGAACATCCTGATCGACGCCAAAGGCCGCGTCAAGGTCGCCGACTTCGGCCTCGCGAAGCACGAGGGGGTGGACGTCAGCGTCACGGTCACCGGCCAGGCCCTCGGCACCCCGCTCTACATGCCGCCGGAAGCGGCAAGAGGGGAGCGCTTCGACGCGCGCAGCGACCTCTACAGCCTCGGCGCCACCTTCTATCACGCGCTTGCCGGCAGGCCGCCCTTCCAGGCTGACACGCCGGCGCTCCTCATCGTCAAGCACCTCGAAGGCCGCGTCGCCCCCCTCCACGACCTCGCGCCCGACTGCCCCACGGCGCTCTGCCGCGCCATCCATCGCCTGCTGCGCAAGAACCCCGCTGAGCGCTACGAGAGCGCCGACAAGCTCCTCGAGGTCCTCGCCCGCATCGAGACCCGTCTCCGTGCCGAGGAATCCACCCCCACTCAGACCGTCCCCACCACCCCCGGCACCGCTCGCCGGCGCCCCGCCACGGCCCGTCGGCGCAAAGCCACCGCACCCCAGGAGGAACCAGGCGGGACACCTGGGCCCCGTGGTCGTCTCCCCTGGGTCATCGGCGGCATCGCCGCCGCCCCCGTCCTCGTCGTCGTCCTCTTCCTCGTCCTGCGCCCCAAGGGCGGCCCGTCCTCCTCCGTCGTTCCCCCGCCTTCCCCGAAACCCGGAACCCGGAACCTGGAACCCGGCCGCGCCGCGGCCACCGCCGAGCGGAACGCCGAGATCGTCCTCCGCAACATCCAGGTCTGCATCACCCGCAAGGACTACACGAAGGCCCAGGGCTACCTCGACCGCCTCCGCTCCGACTACGGCTCCACCAAGTTCGCCGCCGCCCACGCCAAGGACATCGCCGCCCTCCAGCAGCAGATCGACGCCTATGTCAAAGGCATCGCCAAGCGGGAACCCCCGAAACCCGGAACCCAGCACCCGGAACCTGCTCCTGCGCCGCCGCCCCGCCTTCGCCCGGCCTATGGCGGGCAGGCCGACGACGATGAGCGATGGACCGAGTGGGAAGACCTCTTCGACGGGAAGACGCTGGATGGGTGGCACAGCCCCACTGAGATGACGGACGCAGGCGGGAGGACGCATG
>CAZDNN010000373.1:0-6550 GCA_964506385.1 uncultured Planctomycetota bacterium | reverse complement strand
GGGCGACGGCGACATAGACCGAATCCGCGCCCCTGAGCCGCTGGGCGATGGCGATCCGCGCCGCGCGCTGCGCCAGTGGCAGGTCGATCGTGATCACGTGCAGGGTAGACAGGCGCTGGAGGTCGGCGATGACGGTCTGGGCAAGTGCCTCGTCGCCCGTTGGTCTTGCGACGGCCGCGGCGCACTCCGGGAACACGAGGCTTGGACACAACAGCCTCATCTCGTGTAACTGCGCGAATTCGAGGAAGGCGACACTGGCAGGGCTCTCAGCCTCGACGCTCCGGGCCGCCGCCACGAAGACGCTCGCGTCCACCGTGCAGTTCATCGTCGCATTTCCGCCAGCGTCTCCAGGGCCGTCTTATCGCTCTTCCAGGCGTGGCTGACCTTCTCGGCCAGCGCCATCCACTCCCGCTTCCATTCCTCCCAGGTCACTTTCCTGCCAGAGAGCCGACACGCAGGCAGGACCACGGCCACGGGTTCTCCAGCCGCGTCAAGCAATCTCACAGATTCACCGGGCGGGAGGCTGTCCAGCGCCCTCCTCAGGTCCGCGCCTACGGCGTCCATCGGTACATCCACTGGCATGGCGGCACTCCTGCGCGACGAGCCTGGGAGACCCACTCGTCTCCTGTTCTCTGAGTATAGCACGGCCCCTCGGGATTGCCAATGGCGCGGTGGGCGAACTCAGCGCCGTTCGAGCCCCGCCAGCTCCACCGTCCACGTGCGCACGAGCAGGAGCGGGAGGATGCCGAAGACGCCGAAGGAGCAGTCGATGAGGCGGTGGGCGAAGGGAATGCCGCGGACCGGGCCGCAGATCAACGCGATGGGCAGCACCCCCACGCAGGCGATCATCCCGAAGTGGATGACCCAGAGGTTCCGCACAGGGTCCCGCAGCGCGCCGAGGAACAGGATGCCGAGGATGATGTGCGCGAAGGCCAGCCAGTCCGTGCCGTAGGCGATCCAGGGATATTCGTCGTACATGTCGCGAAGGCCGTTGCGGACCTCGACCAGCCACGCGACGTAGCCCGCGTGCTGGGCGGGCGTCGCGTCGTCCGCCGCGCCGACCACGCGGCACGCCAGATTCAGCTCCCACTCGAGCGGAAAGGCCGTCACGCCGCTCAGCACGAGCGCGATGACGAACAGCACCATCACGACGCGGATGCGCCGCAGCAGCACCTTGCGTCGATCCATCAGCTCATTCCTCCAACTCCCCTCCTTCCGACACGGGCGAGGCGACAGCGGGGGCGGCCTCCGACACCCGGTGCCGCATCAGATTCCCGACCAGGAAGCCGATGACCACCCCGCCGAAGTGGGCGAGGAAGCTCGATTGCGGCGTCGCCAGGTCGAAGGCCGTCTGGAACACCACGATGACCCCCAGGAACACCAGCCGACGCGACGAGACCCACGCGCGCTCCCGCAGCCAGCCCCGCAGGTGCACCGCCACCGTCGCCCCGACCAGCCCCATGATCCCGCCCGACGCCCCGACCAGCAGTTGATGCGCGTGCGCCCCGCCGCTCATCACCAGCACGATCACCACCATCGAGCCCAGCCCCGCCGCGAAATAGGCCGCCAGGTACCGCACCCGACCGATGGCGAACTCCACGAACGGCCCCAGGATCAGCAGCCCCAGGACGTTCGCCAGCAGGTGCACCGGGCCGTAGTGGAGGAACAGCGCGGCGACGGCCCGCCACCAGGCCCCTGCGGCCACCTCGGCCGGCACCAGGGCGCCCATGCGGTAGAGCACCGCGAGGCTTGTGCTCCCGCCCAGCAGCATCTCGGCGGCGAACACCGCGAGGTTGGCCGCCATGAGGGCGTAGGTGGCGAAGGCGGTCCGGCGGACGGCGGGGCCGCGGGCGCCGTAGCGCTCCTCCTGCCCCAGCTCGTCCTCGAAGCGGGCCAGGAGGTCGTGGGACTCGGGCGACAGGACCTCGTCGGCGACGGGCAGGTCGCAGGCGAGTCGGCGGTCGATGCCGCTGGCGGTCAGGGGGTCGCAGTCGGCGCGGACGGCTTCGAGCTCGGCGCGGGCGGCGTCGGCGCGGCCTGCGGCCATGTCGGCGGTCGCGAGCCAGAAGCGCTGGACGGGCTCGGGATAGAGATCGAGGGGGCCGGCGAACAGGCGTTCGACCAGGTCGCGGCGGCCGCAGAAGGCGAAGGCCATCAGGCGGCACAGGCTGCGCGACAGCCAGTGGCCCCGCGCCGCCGTGCTCCGGCTCCACTGGGCAAAGGCGGCGACCAGCGCGTCGGGCTCGCCCAGCTCGCCGAGCGCGCGGAGGTAGAGGCCGAGCATGTTCGGGTCCCGCCCGAGCTGGGCGGGCGGGATGGCCGTCTCGATCCAGTGGCGGAGCGGCTCCCACTGGTTGCTCAGGCGGAAGACCAGCGCCGCAGCCGCGCGCCCGATCCCCGTGCGGGCCGCGCCGCGTCCCCGCAGCGCGGCGGCAGCCTCGGCGATCGTCTCGGGGTCACGCGACTCCAGCGCGGCGAGCAGCCGCGGCCACTCGCGCCAGCCATCGGCAGGATGGAGCCACCGCAGCGCCGACGCCAGACGCCGCGCCTTGCCATACTCCTGCTCGAGCGTCCACCGCAGCGCCAGGCGATAGCCCAGCAGCGGCACGAGCACGAGCGCGGCCAGGGCCGTCGCCCCCACGTAGCCGCCGCTGGCCGGCAGCGCCGTGACCGCGCCCGCCGTGATGCCCAGCACCAGGCCCGCCACCGCCGCCCACCCGCGCCGCCCCGCCCACACGGCGCGAACCAGTAGCACCAGCCCCGCCGCACCCACGAACCAGATCAGCACGTAGTTCAGGTCCATTACGGTCGCCCATCTTACCAGACACGACGCACGTCGGGAAGAGGCGGGGGGCACCTTTCTTGAGGAGAACGGTGCCCCCCGCACCCCCCTCCAAAGACCTTTGCATTGGCGCCGGGCATTCTGCTGGCTGCCAGCCAGCAGAATGCCCGGCGCGCATTGTAACAGTCTTTGCGGAAGAGGGGGTGCGGGGGAGGAACCGCTTTCTCCAGAAAGGGGTTCCTCCCCCGCAATCTCTCCTACTCGCCCGTCCACTGGTCGAGGAAGGCGTCGAGGTCGGTGTCTGTGCGGATGCCGAGGCGGGTGAGGGCGAAGTCGTAGCGGACCGGGTCGTCGGGGGCGAAGCGGCGGAACGCGGCGGTCGCCTCGAGCGCGGCCTTCAGGTCGGGGCTCTTGCGGCGGAGGAGGCCGAGAGCGGTGCAAATGCGGTGCATGTGCACGTCGAGCGGGACGACGAGCTGCCTGGGGGAGACCCCCGCCCAGCCGCCTGGATCGACGGCGTCGCAGCGGACCATCCAGCGGAGGAACAGGTGGAGGCGCTTGCAGGCGCTGCCCCGCGCCGGGCAGGGCAGCAGGTGGGCGTCGAGGCCGCCTGCCGCCTCGCGCAGCTCCGCGGCGAAGCCTGCGAGCGCGTCGGCCACCGTCTCGTCACCGGACGTCAGGCGGGCGACGAACGCCGCGTTGAGCGAGCCGTGGCGCTCGACGAGGCGTCTTGCCCCGAGCAGCAGCGCGGCCATCTGCTCGCCCGTCGCGAAGCGATGGCGGAAGCCCGCGAAGGCGTCTCTCAGCGTCTCGGTCGTCGCCTCCGTCAGCCACGCGCGCGGCGAAGGCATCCGGGCCAGCGCATCGCGGACGCTGGCGAGGATCGACCTCACCCGCCCGTACGACAGGCAGGCCGTGACGAGCCCCGCGACCTCGCGATCCGCCGCCTCGGGGTAGTCGTAGAGCACCTCGAGCGGGTCAGGGTGCACGTACTCGCGGCGGGTGAACTGGTTGTAGAGAGAACCGAGGGCGTCTGTGGTGATCACGAACCGTCTCGACGAGATCCCGCGCCGTTGCGCTGTTGCTCACCGAACTCACGAGGGGAGATGAGCCTGTCCTGGTGCTGCTCATTATACGGCATCCCATGGTGTGTCCGCAATAGCGCGGAGCCGCGCGAGGTGAATAGCCGGGCTATCCAGGTCGTCTCTGTTGCCAGGGGGAGTGCGCTCTGCTACCATCGCGGTGGTCAGGATCTCGATGGTCGCCGCGGGAAACAAGGGGGTGGTCATGAGGGCATTGGGGATCGCACTGGCGGCCGCGGCCGCGGTCGTCGCACCAGGCTGCTCCTCGCCGATGATGAAGGCGACGCCCTTCTACACCGGCGAGGCGATGAAGGCCGAAGGGCCGGTCGAGGACCGCGTGAACCTGTGGCCCATCGCCTACTACCGCAAGCCCGCTCTCTCCGTCCTCTGGCCATTCGCCGAGCTCACCGACGACCACGTCGCGCTCCGACCCGTCTTCTCCGTCTACAAGCTCGACAAGGAACGCCACCAGTGGAACCTCGTGGCGCCCTTCGTCCAGCTCGACTTCGACACGGGCGAGCACCGCGTCTTCCCCGTCTTCTGGGACAGCCAGCGGCTCGCGATCGTCCCCGTGGCCTTCTTCAACTGGGCCGACGGCGAGTACTTCGTCGTGCCCGTCGCCTGGAGCGACGACTACGCCGTCGTCTTTCCCCTCGTCTGGTGGTATGAGGACCTCAAGGGCATCTTCCCCGCCTTCTGGTGGGACGGCGGCGCGACGGTGTTCCCGCTCTACTGGCAGCGCGACGGGGAGTACTGCCACCTGCCGCCGCTGTGGTGGCACTGGCAGAGCGAGGACGGGACGGACACCCACGTGCTGTGGCCGCTCGTCCGCAAACTCGACACCGAGGACAAGCAGGGCTGGCGGGTCTGGCCCTTCATCGGCCGCTACACGTGGCCTTTCGGGCACCACGACTACGCCCTCTGGCCGCTGCTCCACGACTACCGCAACAGCGAGGAGCGCACGCGGGTCGCCGCGCCCTTCTACATCGAGCGCAGGGACGGGACGGAACGCTGGTGGCTCCTGCTCCCCGCGGCGTTCCGATGGGAGCAGGGGGAGGACTCGCTGACGCTGACCCCCCTGTGGGCGGCGGGCCGCAAGGGGGAGAAGCGGTGGGACGCGGTCGTGCCGCTCTACTACCGCACGGTCGATGAGAAGAAGAAGGCGAGCACGCTCATCACCCCGCTCATCGCCCACGTGGACTCGCCGGAGCTGCGGGAGTGGGTCCTGCTGCCGCTTCTCTCGTCGATCGGCTGGGGCGAGGGCGAGACCGAGCTCTGGGCCTTCGCCCCCCTCGCCCACGCCCGCTGGGGCGGCAAGCACGCCCAGCACCACGTCCTGCCGCTCTACTACTACGACGGCGGCGAGAACCTGTTCCTCAGCCCCCTCTACTCGCGGCAGAAGACGCCGCACACCAAGCTCGAGAGCGAGGGGTTCGTGAACGTGGGCGTCTTCCTCGGCCACTACTCCTGGGAGAAGCACGGCGAGCAGACCGTGGCCGTCCTCCCGCCCCTGTTCGCCGTGACGTGGGACGCCGACGACCGCGACGTCTGGCTGCCGTGGCCCTTCGGCAGGTTCCGCGTCAACGGGCAGGGCCTCCTGCACCACCTCTTCCCGCTCTACTACATCTGGCGCGGGGAGGACGGGTCGCGGACGATCCGGCTCGGGGTGTGGGCGGCCGGCTACTCGCGGACCTCCGAGGGAGCGACGACGCTGACCCTGCCGCTCACGAAAGTCGCGTGGGACGAGGATGGCCAGCTCAGGAAGGCAGCCGCATTCCCCCTCGGGTTCTGGAAGCGCCACGCCGCGGAGCACGTGCGAGAGGACAAGGAGGCCGAGACGAAGACGACGGTTGCCACCCGCGGCGCCTCTTGCGGCGTCCCGCACCTCTTCGAGTTCCTCGGCCGGCGCTGGAGCGAGACCGTCGAGACCCCGCAGGACCCCGCCAGGGGCCAGACCCACACGCGCCGGACCCACAGCCACTGGGCCTGGCCCGTCTGGTCCTACGCGGCCGAGCGAGACGCCTACGAGGGCGATGGCCCGAGGGTCGATCAGCGCAAGGCCGACGCGAGCCTGCTCTGGCGGCTCTACGACTGGCGGCTGCGCGACGGCAAGGACTTCTGGGACGACGGGGAGCACCACGAGTACGTCCGCTCGCGCATCCTGTGGCGGGTGATGCACTACGAACGGCTCGACGGGGACAGCTCGCTCGACGTCTTCCCCTTCATCACCTGGGATCGCAAGGCGGACGGGAGCCGCCAGTTCTCCTTCCTCTGGCGCCTCTTCCGCAGCGAGCGGCGGGCCGACGGCGGGCGGGAGCTCGACGTCCTCTTCATCCCACTCCTGCGCCGCTCGGGTCAGGAGCGGTAGCAGCGGGGGAGCATGGCCCCTGATAGCGGTAGACCGGCTCATGTCTTCAATCGTCCTCGTCGTCGTCCTCGTCCTCGGGCTCTGTTCCCTCGTTCCCAACCGGGAGCTTGGGAGCCAGGAGAAGCCACAGAAGGCATACGAGCACGGCCGCAAGGGCGCTTCGCATTGACGCCAGAGGTGACCGGAAGCCGAATCGACGACGAGGACGACGACGAGAACGAGGAAGAGTGAAGAAGGCACCCCAACATCCGGGGTCAGGCTGGGGCACCGGGTGTGCACTTGACCCGGAGCGGCCTGCGGCGCTAAGGTACGAGGGCC
>CAZDNN010000372.1:0-6572 GCA_964506385.1 uncultured Planctomycetota bacterium | reverse complement strand
CGCTGCCTGCGCGCGCCGTGTCGAGCAGTCCGGTGCCGGCCGTATTGACTGCGGGGCGGTTCGCTGATCTCACACTTCCGAAAGTGTGAGATCAGCGCCCGACCGCACTGCGGGCGCGCATGGTGTCGAGAGGGCCGGTCCCGAGCCGTACTCGCTGTGGGCGGGCTGTGGACATTCCGCGCGCGAGCGGTAAGTCCGGCATCCCGAGCTCAGGTGATGCGGATCCCTGGGCAGGCGTGCTCGTCTGGCTATCGGGACATGTTTCTACCGATGTCGGCGTCGGAGAGGAGGTGGTAGTCCAGGACGATCTCGTCGATGAGGCCGCCGAAGGGGTAGGGGACCTCGTAGTCGCCGACGGGCTGGACCAGGTCGGCGCCGACCTCGAGGCTGTCGCCGGGGGCCGTGACGAGGGTCCCCGCCGCCTTGCCCTTCGCCACGCGCTTGCCGTTGAGGAAGAGGGTTACCGCGCCGTCCTTCGCGAGGCGGCCGGCGACGTGGACCCAGCCGCCGGGGAGCTTGTCCGGGGCGACGACGATGGTGCGCTTCCAGTCTATGGCAGCGGCCATGGCGAGGCGGCCGCCGCGGAGGTAGAGCGCATAGCCGTGGCGGTTCCCGCCGTGGGCGAGGATGACGCCGTCGGGTTTCTCAGGACGGATCCAGGCCGAGATGACGATCGGCTTGCCTGCCGGGTTCGGCGCCGCGGCCTTCGGCAGAGCGAGATGGTCGCCCTTCCCGTCGAAGCGCCGGGCCTGGCCCTTCCTGCCCGCGGCCGGAGTCGTGCCGTGGAAGTCGAGGTGGCGATCGGCGCCAGAGCTGTCCTTCGCCCGCTTTGCTCCGGCAGGCTCGTCGAAGGTCAGATGGAGCTGGAGCCCGGTGGACGGCCTGGGCATCACGGCTCCGACGCTGGCGCGCCAGTCGGCGAGCCGCTTCCTCAGCTCGGCGACCTTGTCGGGACGCTTCGCCGCGAGGTCGGCCGTCTCGCCGATGTCGTCCTTGAGGTTGTAGAGCTCGGCAGCCCCGGTGTCGAAGAACTCGATGAGCTTCCAGTCCCCCACGCGGACGGCCCCCGCCGAGACCCCGCCGAGGAAGTGGGGGCGGGCGAGCGGGTAGTGCCAGAAGAGAGCACGCTCGCGCAGCGTGCCCGTTCCCCTCAGGAGCGGCAGTAGGCTTGCCCCGTCCACGATGTGCTTCGGGTCGCAGCGCGCGCCGGCCATGGCGAGCAGCGTGGGATAGAAGTCGATGCTCGACACGGGCGTGGAGCAGACGCTGCCGGGCTTGACGACCCCCGGCCATCGGACGATGAGGGGCTCGCGGATGCCGCCTTCGTAGAGCTGGCTCTTGGCGCCCCGCAGGGGGGCGTTCGACGTGACTCGATGCTCGCCGCCGTTGTCCGACATGAAGATGACGACCGTGTTGTCCGCGATGCCGAGCTCATCGAGCTTCGCAAGGACCATCCCGACGCCGTCGTCGATGCTCTCGACCATCGCGGCGAGCTGCGGGTTCTTGCCCCTCTCGCCGGCGCCCGGCTTCGCCTTGTACTTCGCGACGAGCGGCGGCTTGCCGTCGAGGCGTGTGTGGACGGCGTAGTGGGACAGGTAAAGGAAGAGAGGCTTGTCGCGGTGGCGCTCGATGAAGTCCACGGCCTCGCGGTTGAGGCGGTCGGTGAGATACTCGCCTTCGCTGCGTGGCTGGATGGCGGGGTTGAAGCGGTAGGGTGCCCAGTAGTCGCCGCCGCCGATGCCGCGGGTCTCCGAGCAGACGACCTCGGTGAAGCCGTGGAGCTTTGGGTCGCCCTTGCGCGCGGCGTAGTCGCCCATCAGGTGCCACTTGCCAATGAGGCAGGAGGCGTAGCCGGCGCGGCCGAGCGCTTTGGGAAGGGCGTCGAGATCGGGCGACAGGAACTTCGGGTCGTTAGGCCGCAGGTAGTCGGTGATGCCGACGCGGGCGGGGTACTGCCCCGTCATGAAGCTGACGCGCATGGGGGAGCACACGGGCGCCGCGGCGTAGGCGTCGGTGAACCGCATGCCTTCGCGGGCCAGGCGGTCGAGGTGGGGCGTCTCGTTGAAGCGGTTGCCGTAGCAGCCGAGCTCGGCCCAGCCGAGGTCGTCGGCCAGGACGAACACGATGTTGGGCGGGCGGCGTTCCTGCGCGGCGACGAGAGGCGTCGCCGCAGCGCCGAGGGCAGTGCCAGCGGCGGCGCGGAGGAAGGACCGGCGTGTGAGGTGCTGAGTCAATGGGGCTCCTTCTGGTCGCCGGCGATGCGGTGGATGCGGCCGGGCCTCACGCAGTGGGCCTCCCACGCGGCGATCGCCATGTCGTGGTCGAGGGAGCGGGTGGTATCGGCGTATGTGTAGAGGCCGGCAGGCAGGCGCAGCGGCATCGCGGCCTCGAGCGGTGAGGCCGCGGCGAGGAGCAGCAATGCCACGAGGCGAAGGCACATGATCGCCTGGCCCTCGATTCGGCGGTTCGCACGGTCAGCAGGTGGATTCTAACCCACCGAGCCCAAAGCCGCAAGGGCGCACGGCCGCGCCAGCCGCCTCGGAGGACGCGGAGAACCTCGTCTACGGAGGTGGTGCCGGCGATGGCACGGGCCCTAATGCCCCGGTGCTCAATCGACCATGTAGCAGAAAAGCTCGTCGTCGTAGCGGATGTAGAGGCGGCCGTTGCACACGACGGGGTGTGCCGACGAGGGGCGGCGGCTGTAGTTGGCCGCTGCGACGGGGATGGGGAACTTGCTGATGACGGTGTGGGCTTTGGGCGACGCGCTGACGAGGGCGACGGTGCCCTGCTCGTTGAGGATATAGAGGTGGCCGTCGGCGTATGTCACCGAGCCCTTGCCGATCCCCGGCTCCTTGTAGGTGGGCTTGCCGGTCTTGATGTCCAGACAGACCCATTCGCCCCGATGGGTCGAGCCGTAGAGGTAGTCGTTGACCATCAGGACGCCGCCGTGGTCGTTGTCGAGGCCTTTGACCTGCCAGAACGGCTCGACCTTCGCCTGGCTGCCCTTGACGAAGAGCTTGAGCAACTCGCTGCCGCTGTTGTAGCCGCTGGTGATGAAGACATAGCCCTTGGGATGGAAGATGGGGGTCGGGATGTTGGCGTCGTTAGCCGTCTTGTGCTCGTGGCGCCAGAGGAGCTTGCCTGTCCTGGCGTGCACGCCGACCGCGGCGGTGGCGGTCATGGTGACGATCTGCCGGAGACCCTTGAAGGTGAAGACGATGGGCGAGGCGTAGCCGGGCCTGTCGCCGAGCTCCTCGCACACCCACACCGTCTCGCCGGTCTTGCTGTTGAGCGCCACCATCCCCGCCGCGTCGCCGCCCGGGCAGGCGATCACCTTCCCGCCGTCGATCAGCAGCGACTCCGACAGGCCCCACTGGATGTTCCTGCCGCCGAACTTCTCGAGGATGTCCACCGACCAGATGACCATTTGGGTTCCAGGGTCGATGCAGACCACGCGGCCCATGGGGCTCTCGTGGTAGACCCATCCCTTCTCGATCGTCGGGCAGCCCCGCACGCCCGGATCGCCCCGCTTCCAGGCCGGGCCGTTGGGCACCTTCCAGAGAATCCTGCCCTCGAGGTCGAGGGCGACGACGACCGTCTCGTCGCCGATGTTGCCCGCTGTGTAGATGTGCCCATCGGCGATGGCCACAGGGGCGCAGCCCAGCCCGATGCCCTTGGCCCGCCAGACCAGCTTCGGCCCGCCACTCGGCCACTTCCTCATCAGCCCTCGCTCGCGCGACACGCCGTCGCGGCGTGGGCCCCGCCACTGCGGCCACTCCCGTCCTGCCCCCAGGGCTGACGTGGCGAGGAGCGCGGCCACGGAGAAGACGATCGTCGGGACACGGACGCAACCCACAGATGCACCTCCAATCACCGGGCTCTCCCTTCTGCCCGATGATAGCGAAATCGGCGGGGCACGGCAAGGGCAACGGCTTGCATTGGTTGGAGGGACATGCTAGTATCGCCGCGTCGCCTCCCACTTCAGGACTTTCGCCGATGCAGGCCGGCCGAAGCCGAGTCGAGATCACGCCCCCGGAAGACACCCCCATGATGGGCTACCTCGCCCGCACGAAGGGGGCCGAGGGGATCCACGACCCGCTCTTGGCCCGCGCGCTCGTCCTCGACGATGGAGACCAGCGGGTCGCGCTCGTCGGCGCCGACCTGTGCGCCTTCGATGTAGCAACGGCCCGGGGCCTCCGCCACCGCATCGCCGAGGCGACCTCCATCCCTGCTGGCCATATCATGCTTGCCCTCACCCATACCCACGCCGGGCCGCTGGTCGCGAGCCGGCGCATCGGCGAGCAGGCCGCGGCGTACATCGAGCGCATGCAGGAGAAGCTCGTGCAGGTGGCCGCCGAGGCCGCCAGCAGCCTCGTCCCCTGCCGCATCGGCGCCGGGCGCGCGAAGGTCTATCTCGGGGTCAACCGCCGCGAGCGGAACAAGGACGGGCGCATCGTCATCGGCACGAACCCAGATGGCTACGCCTGTCCTTACAGCCACGTCCTGGTCATCGCCAAGGAGGACGGCGGGCCCATCGGCATCCTGTTCACCCATGGCGCCCATCCCGTCGTCCTCGGGTCCGAGAACCTGATGATCTCGGGCGATTACGCTGGCGTGGCCGAGCGCGAGGTCGAGGGCAACTACGGGGGCGATGCAGTCGCGCTGTTCGCTCTCGGCTTTGCCGGCAACGTCAACGTGCAGTTCAAGAAGCGGCACTTCGGCGAGGTAGAGACCTGCGGCGTTTCGCTCGCCCGCGCGGTCCTCGAGGCGGTCAAGGACATCGATTACAGCGCCGATGTCCGCCTTGGCGCCTGGTCGCACATGGTGCCGCTTCCACTCGAGCCGCCGCCGTCGCCCGCGGAGGCACAGCGGATCCTGTTCGAGCAGCGGCAGAGGCTGTCCGACATCTTTGGGCGGGGGGAGCAGGAGGCCGAGATCCACCGCAGGCGGATGATGGTCGAGTGGGCCTCGGAGCTCGTCCGGCTGGCGAACGAGGAGGGCCGCGGGCACGTCGCCGAGCTCGAATTGCAGTGCATCACCATCGGCTCGACGGCCCTGCTGGCGCTCTCCGCCGAGGTGTTCGCCGAGTATGCGAAGGACCTCGACGCGCTATCGCCCTTCGACCACACGTTCCCCATCAGCAACGCGAACGGCGATATCGGCTACATCCCCACGGCGGCGGCCTTTGAGGAGGGCGGCTACGAGGTGGAGGACGCGCCGCGGCTGATCGGCCCGCTCCCCTTCCTGCCAGAGGTCGAGGGCGTCGTCCGCGACGCCATGCGCCGGATCCTCGCCGAGGCCGCCGGCCTCGCCCCCGAGGACCTCGGCCCCGCCGAAGAGGAGGAAGCCGAGGACAGCGCGCAGGAAGCTCAGGGATAGCCCGCATTCCTCAGTGTGCCGTGGAAAGGCACCGGTCTTTAGCGGGGTGCGAGTCCCCGCCGGGCAACTGTCGCTCCTGCCCGTAGCAATCGGAGCGGTTGTGGAGGTGACGAAGCAACCGAAGCCTTCGGTGCAGAGGGTCGCCTTGGGCGACTTGGCGAGCGTGCAGGCCGTAACGCGAGTGAACGCTGAGGGGGCCTCGAAAAGGGCAATACGGGAGCCGACCCGTCTGAGATTCGGGGAAGGCCGTTGTCGCTGGGCGAGACGAGCGAAGCACCCAGCGGTCCCGTCGGGGTGCTGGCGACGGCATGCACGCACACGGAGACCGGGAGCAACACGGGAAGCCCCATCGGTGGGGAAGGGAGTTCCCCAACCTGCAACCCGCGAGGGCCAGGCGGGGCCGATAGGGGTGGCGGAGAGGCCCGTAGTACCGCAGATGCCGGGTAATGCCGGCGGAGGAAAGGGGCATCAGTTCAAGGTCAGTGCACGACGCGGTGAGGGACCGGGTAACTGGCATCAGCCTATTAACCCGCTAGAGTTCAGGAGCCGCAGGCGGCATTGCGTGCGTAAGCGAAGGGCGGGCCGACTTGTTGTCGGCGCGTCCGTGGGCGACCGCACGATGCCTTGTCCGAGAGCCGGATGCGGGAGACCCGCACGTCCGGTTCGATGAGCGGGATGTGGAAACGAAGCATGGTTGGGCTAGCACTACAACGCTAGAGACCATCGAAGCATTTCCTGAGTTCGGGGAGCACGATGCCGAGTCGGCGGAGCCGTTGCAGTCGTTTCTTGCGATGGGAACAGGCCGCACGGTGGTTCGACGCCTGCCAGTACGCGATGCGGCGGAGCACCTTGCGTAGGCGTCGGGTGCGTTCCCGCGGCCCCATCTCAGGGTCGAGTTGCACTTCCCGGTAGCGTTGGACCTCGAAGTGGTCCAGCCCCACCTGCCCCTTGCTCTCTTTGAAGAGCTTCTCGATGGGGTCGCGGCTGAAGGCCACGTGCACGAGCACCTCCAGCGGGGCATCGGCTGGGGCGTTCGAGAGGAAGTACTTGACCTCGCCGTCGAGGACGTTGCGGGCCACGACCAGCCACAGTTCGTCTCCCGGCAGGCCCTCCGCACAGGGGAAGAAGCGTACGGCACGGGCCTCCCAGACCACCGCGCCTTTCTGGGTGTTCTTGACGTGGAACGCCTCCCA
>CAZDNN010000371.1:2672-6575 GCA_964506385.1 uncultured Planctomycetota bacterium | reverse complement strand
ACTACGCGCACATCGACTGCCCGGGTCACGCCGACTACATCAAGAACATGATCACGGGGGCCGCCCAGATGGACGGCGCCATCCTGGTGGTCGGCGCCGACGACGGCCCGATGCCGCAGACACGCGAGCACATTCTCCTGGCCCGCCAGGTCGGCCTGCCGGCCATCGTGGTCTTCATGAACAAGACTGACCTGGTCTACGCGGCGGCCGACAGCCCGGAGGACGCCGAGGAGCTCCTCGAGCTGGTGGACCTCGAGCTGCGGGACCTGCTCAAGAAGTACCGGTTCCCCGGCGACGAGATCCCCATTATCCGCGGCAGCGCGCTGAAGGCCATGGAGGCAGGCGACCCTGACAGCCCGGACTGCGCCTGCATCATGGAGCTGATGGATGCGGTGGACAGCTACATCCCGGACCCGGTTCGGGACGTGGATCAGCCGTTCCTGATGCCGGTCGAGGACGTCTTCTCGATCAAGGGCCGCGGGACGGTGGGCACGGGCCGCGTCGAGCGCGGGCAGGTCCGCGTCGGCGACGAGGTCGAGATCGTCGGCATCCGGGAGACGCGCCGCACGGTGGTCACCGGGGTCGAGATGTTCAACAAGACCCTCGAGGAAGGCATGGCCGGCGACAACGTGGGCGTGCTGCTGCGCGGCGTCGAGAAGAAAGATCTGCTGCGGGGCCAGGTGCTCGCCGCCGTCGGCACCGTGACGCCCCACACCAAGTTCGAGTGCCAGGTCTACATCCTCAACAAGGAGGAAGGCGGCCGGCACACGCCGTTCTTCACCGGCTACCGCCCGCAGTTCTACTTCCGCACGACCGACGTGACCGGGTCGGTGGTGCTGCTGGGCGGCGCCGAGATGGTGATGCCCGGCGACGACGTGAAGATGCAAGTGACGCTGATCACGCCGATCGCGATGGAGGAGCAGCTTCGGTTCGCCATCCGCGAGGGAGGCCGTACCGTCGGCGCCGGCGTCGTCACCAAGATCCTGGAGTAGCACCGTGGCGAAGAAGGCGCAGGCGCGGGACCACGTGACGCTCGAATGCACCGAGTGCGGCAACCATAACTACCGCACGTCGAAGCGCCTCAAGGGCGGCACGCCGCGACTCGAGCTCAGGAAGTACTGCAAGCACGACCGGCGTCATACGGTGCACAAGGAGCGCCGCAAGTAGGCGCGGACAGGTAGGCCTGTAGCTCAATTGGCAGAGCATCGGATTCCAAATCCGACGGCTGGGGGTTCGAGTCCCTCCAGGCCTGCCAGTGTGGGCGGGTCTCGCGTGGACGGCTGCCCATGCGCGGCCCGGCCGTGGGACTCTCCCCAGCGAGCGCGGCGGTGTGCCCCCGTGGCCCGACGGCCTGCCCCCGCGCGCCACGATGCCGAGAGGATCCGATGCCCATGGCGTTGACCGTCTACAAGAAAGGGCAGGGGACAGCGGCGCGCGGCATCGCCGGGGTGGTGGCGATCCTGCTCGGGACGTGGGCCTCCGTGCAGATGTGGAACTCGCTGACGGGCTCCCCCGTGGGCATGCAAGTCGCCGGCACGGCCGTCGTGGCGGCGATCTTCGTCGGCGTGCCGCTCTACCTCATCCTGTTCTATCACCAGGTTGTGGACATTCTGGTCGAGACCCAGCAGGAGATGCGCAAGGTCGCGTGGTCGAGCCGTTCCGAGGTGATCGGCGCCACGACGGTCGTGCTCGTCACCGTAATCATCCTGGCCGTGTTCATCCTCGTTACCGACCTGATGGTGCGCGGGCTGTTCATCCTGATCAGGCTGTACGGATAGGCGGACCCTGGACGATGGCAAAGAAGTGGTACGTCCTTCGAGTGCAGACGGCCCGCGAAGACCAGGTCCGCGAGGCGCTCGACAAGCGCGTCAAGGCCGCGGGGATGGAGCACCTGATCTCGAACATCGTGGTGCCCACCGAGAAGGTCAAGGAGATCAAGCGCAAGACCGCCACCGTCCGCGAGCGGAAGATCTACCCGGGCTATGTCATGGTCGAAATGGAGCTCAACGACGAGACCATGATGCTCATCAACGACACGCCCGGGGTCGGCGGCGTGCTGGGCACAGGCAACACCCCAGTGCCCATGAGCGAGGCCGACGTGACCAAGATGCTCAGCGAGGCCGAGCGCACCGAGGAAGAGCCCACCACCAAGATCACCTTGTCGGTGGGCGACCGCGTGCGGATCAAGGAAGGCCTGTTCCAGAACTTCGACGGCGAGATCGAGGAGATCTGGCCCGACAAGGGGCAGGTGCGGGTGATCGTGAGCATCCTGGGACGGCCCACGCCGGTGGAACTGGAGTACTGGCAGTTGGAGAGCATCTGAGATGGCCAAGCAGGTCATGGCCAAGGTCAAGCTACAGGTCCCCGGGGGCCAGGCGACCCCAGCGCCTCCCGTCGGCCCCGCGCTGGGCCAGCATGGGGTGAACATCGGCGAGTTCGTAAGCAAGTTCAACGCCGCCACCTCCGATGCCCAGGGAACGATCATCCCCGTCGAGATCACGATCTACGCCGACCGCAGCTTCGACTTCATCACCAAGTCCCCGCCGGCCGCCGTGCAGCTCAAGCAGGCCGCTGGCATCGTCCAGGGCTCGCCCGTGCCCAACCGGGAGAAGGTCGGGACGGTGACCCGTGCCCAGGTTGAAGAGATCGCCAAGAACAAGATGGACGACCTGAATGCCACGACGCTGGAGGCCGCGATGCGCCAGGTAGAGGGCACGGCCCGCAGCATGGGCATCGAGGTCGTAGAAGCCTAGTCGAGGACGCCACGACGATGCATCGCAGCAAGCGCTTACGCGAGGCCCAGGCGAAGATCGACCCCGCGCGCTCGTATGAGCTGGACGAGGCGATCGAGCTGCTCAAGACCCTTCCTGGCGCCCGATTCGACGAGACCGTCGAGATCGCCATGCACCTGGGGGTCGACCCCAAGAAGGGCGACCAGGCGGTCCGCGGCACCATCTCCCTGCCAAAGGGCATCGGCAAGACCCTCCGCGTCATCGTGTTCGCCGAGGGCGAGCAGGCCGAGAAGGCCCGCGCGGCGGGAGCCGACGAGGTGGGCGGCCAGGAGCTGATCGAGAAGGTCCAGGGCGGCTGGGAGGACTTCGACGTGGCCATCGCGGTCCCGGCCATGATGCGCAACGTGGGGCGCCTCGGCCGCATCCTCGGCCCGAAGGGCCTGATGCCCTCGCCGAAGAGCGGCACGGTGACCGACGATATAGCGAGCGCCGTCCAGGAGTTCAAGGCCGGCAAAATCGAGTACCGCGCCGACGCTGGGGGCAACATCCACGCCCCGGTGGGCCGCAAGTCCTTCGCGGCCGAGGACCTCAAGGCGAACATCGAGGCGTTCATCGAGCGCATCCGCCAGGTCCGCCCTGCCTCGGCCAAGGGGCGCTACATCCTGGGCGTCTCCCTGTCCACGAGCATGGGCCCCGGCATCCCGCTCGCGGTGAGCTGACGGACGAGGAAAGGTCTCGCGAATGCCCAGCACCATCAACCAACTCGTGGTGGCCGAGCTCGCCACCCGCTTCCGCGAGATGCGGCACGCCATCCTCGTGGACTTCACGGGCCTGAGCGCCCTCCAGGCCGACCGCCTTCGCGCCGCGCTCGGCGAGCGTGGTGCCGGGATGCTGGTGGTGAAGAACACCCTGGCCGTCCTGGCCCTCCGCCAGCTCGAGCTCCTCGACGTGGCCGACCTGATCGACGGCCCCACTGCCTTCATCCACGGCGGCGACGACCCCGCCGCACTGGCCAAGATGGTCCTCGCGTGGAGCAAGGCGGAGAGCGTCCTGACCGTACGCGGCGGCATGCTCGACGGCGAGGCCATCGACGCCGGCGGGGTCGCGGCCCTGGCGGCCCTGCCGCCCCTCGGTGTGCTCCGCGCCCAGGCGGTCGGCGCGATGGCGGCGC
>CAZDNN010000371.1:0-2662 GCA_964506385.1 uncultured Planctomycetota bacterium | reverse complement strand
GCCCCTCAGCGGCTTCGTCGGCGTCCTGAACGCCGTGCCGCGCAGCTTCGCCTGCGTCGTGAAGGCCATCGCGGAGAAGCAGGAAGGGACCGACGGCTGAGCCGGGGACGTGCCCCGCTCGCCATGCAATAGAGAGCCCGACCCTCACACACTCGAAGCCCCGATTCGAATGGAGGAACTGAGATGGCCGACGAGGTCGCCACCGAAGCTGCTGCCGAGGCTCCCGCAGAGGCGCCCGCAGTGGAGCTGAGCGACGACGCCCAGAAGGTCGTCGAGCTGGTCAAGAACATGCCCGCCCTGGAGCTCTCCCGGCTCGTCAAGGCACTCGAAGAGCTGTTCGGCGTGACCGCCGCGGCCCCCATGGCCGTGGGGATGATGCCGGGCATGGGCGCCGGCGGCGAGGCCGAGGAGCCGGAGGAGCAGACCGCCTTCGACGTCCACCTCACCGAGATCGGCGATCAGAAGATCCAGGTGATCAAGGCCGTGCGTCAGGTGGCCAGCGGCCTCGGCCTCAAGGAGGCCAAGGCACTCGTCGACTCCTGCCCAGCGCCCATCAAGGAGGGCGTGACGAGGGAGGAGGCCGACAAGATCGCAGCGGCCCTCCAGGAAGCTGGCGCGACTGTGGAGATCAAATAGTCGCCGACGAAAGCGCCCTGACCGTGCTCAACACGGCTGGCAGTGGCCAGCCGACCGATGGCATCGCGAGCGGACCGCAAGCCTCGACCTCGCCAATGCTTGCGAAGGCGGGGGAACTGCGGCCCGTTGTGGTGCGCCTTGAGCGTGCGAGCCGACGAATCCTAGTACGTGGGGAACGCTGATGGAAATCCGCGACTACAGCCGAGTGGGCGACGCCCTCGAGGTCCCCAACCTCGTCCACATCCAGACCGAGTCGTACTGCGCCTTCCTCCAGGCCGACGTCCCGCCCACTGAGCGCGAGTGCCGGGGGCTCGAAGGCATCCTCCGCGAGACGTTCCCCATCACCAGCTACGACGGCACCCTCAGCCTCGAGTACCTCTACTACGAGCTCGGCAGGCCGCGCTACACCCCCGACGAGTGCCGCAAGCTCCGACTCACCTACGGCTACCCCTTCAAGATCGTCTGTCGCCTCGACAAGGGCGAGTCGGTCCAGGAGGACGTCTACCTGGGCGAGATGCCCATAATGATCGGCGGCGGCGAGTTCATCATCAACGGCGCCGAGCGCGTCATCGTCTCACAGCTCCACCGCTCGCCGGGGGTCGACTTCAACCAGGAGATACACTCCAGCGGCAAGCGCCTCCACACCTGCCGCATCATCCCGGAGCGGGGAAGCTGGATCGAGGTCACCGTCTCGAAGAAGGACGTGCTGAACGTCCGGATCGACCAGAGCGGGCGCTTCCCGGCCACCACGCTGCTCCGCGCCATGTCCCCCGACTACTCGGCCGACGGCCAGATCCTCAGGGCATTCTACGAGACCCAGACGATCAAGCTCTCCAGCCGCACTGCCCCGGCCAGGCTCGCCAACCGCGTCGTCGTCGGCCACCTCATCAACGCCGAGACCGGAGAGGTCCTGGTCCAGAGCGGCCAGCAGATCCCCGAGGCCATGGTCGAGACCCTCATCAAGCTCGGCCCGAGCGAAATCGAGGTCATCAAGGACGTCGGCGACCCCCTCATCCTCAACACCCTGGCCGAGGACCCCACCGACAGCCACGAGGCCGCCCTCCTGCGCATCTACCGCCGCCTCCACCCAGGCAACCCGCCCCAGCTCGAAAAGGCGCGGGCCTTCTTCCGCGACAAGTTCTACGACGGCAACCGCTACCGCCTCGGCCGCGTCGGCCGCTTCCGCGTCAACCGCAAGTTCAGCCAGGACGTGCCAGAGGACGAGATGGCCATCCGGCCCGATGACATCGTCAACGCCCTCCGCTACATCGTCCAGCTCCGCGCCACACAGGGCGAGATCGACGATATCGACCACCTCGGAAACCGCCGGGTCCGGACCATCGAGGAACTCGCCGGCGACGAGCTCCGCAAGGGATTCCTCAAGCTCAAGCGCACCGTCCAGGAGCGCATGTCCATCAAAGACCGCGACACGATGACCCCCCGCACCCTCATCAACTCCCGCACCGTCTCCTCATCCATCGACTACTTCTTCGGCCGGGGCGAGCTCTCCCAGGTCGTAGACCAGGTCAACCCCCTCTCCCAGCTCACCCACGAGCGACGCCTGAGCGCACTGGGACCGGGCGGGCTGAACCGCAAGCGCGCCGGCTTCGTCGTCCGCGACGTCCACACCTCGCACTACGGCCGCATCTGCCCCATCGAGACCCCCGAGGGCACCAACATCGGCCTCATCGTCTCCCTCAGCGTCTTCGCCGGCGTCGATGAGTACGGCTTCCTGGTCACCCCCTACCGCCGGGTCGAGAAGGGGCGGCTCGCCGTCCGCACCGAGGACGGCGTGCGGGTCCCCGACATCCGGTGGCTGCGCGCCGACGAGGAGGACACCGTCTGCATCGCTCCCGCCGACACCCCGCTCGACAAGAGCAACCGGATCGTTGGCGACAGCATCCTGGTCCGCCGCGGCGGCGACTTCATCCACGTGCCCGTCAAGGAAGTGGACTTCATCGACATCTCGCCCAAGCAGATGGTCGGCGTGTCCGCCGCGCTGATCCCCTTCCTCGAGCACAACGAC
>CAZDNN010000370.1:0-6621 GCA_964506385.1 uncultured Planctomycetota bacterium | reverse complement strand
CGTCCAGCGCCGGGCATGCGTCTCGCCGCGATATTCCGCATAGTCGCCAGTGAGGCCCTCAGGGGGCCACTCCACAGGCCGTGCCGTTGCACCCCGGCCCCACGGGCATCAGCCGTGGTGTCGTCGGTCCATTGCTCGGGCGACGCGCCATGGCGCGGGGGGACACGGCTCGCAAGTCCAGCGACCCAAATGGCTTATGCCTGTCACTCTGGCAGGGGGCTCATGGGCGGCGGGACGGGCGGCCCTGTCAAACTGGCAGAGGGCCGGGCAGGGGGACGGCCCCTGCGAATCCACAAGTAATCCCCCATCAATCACTTACGCTGCAATGGTGCCGCGGGGCGACGGAAGGGCACGGTTTTTGCTCTTGAAGAAGATTGGAGCAGCGTTGCTCGTGAGAAGACGCGTCAGGTCGCATCCTGCGGATGGAGAGAAAGGAGAGACGAGCGTATGGCGACGAAACTCATCCCGCTGGGCGACAGGCTGCTGGTCGAGCGGCTGGAGGCTGAGGCGAAGACCGCAGGCGGGATCGTGCTGCCCGACGCCGCTAAGGAGAAGCCCATCCAGGGCAAGGTCATCGCGGTCGGCGAGGGCCGCCGCAACGACAGCGGCGAGGTGGTCCCGATGCAGGTCAAGGCAGGCGACCGCATCCTGTTCGGGAAGTACGCCGGCACCGAGGTCAAGGTGGACGGTGAAGAGTACCTGATCATGAAGGAGGACGACGTCCTGGCCATCCTCGACTAGGCCGCGCCAGGACCGACGCCCACAGGCAGTAATCGGAGGACCGAGACGCAATGGCAGCCAAGCAGATCGCATTCGACCAGGAGGCGCGCGAGGGCATCCGCCGAGGGGTGAAGACCCTCGCCCGCGCCGTCAAGGTGACCCTCGGCCCACGCGGCCGCAACGTCATCCTTGAGAAGAGCTGGGGCGCCCCCACCGTCACCAAGGACGGCGTGACGGTCGCCAAGGAGATCGACCTCCAGGACAAGTATGAGAACATGGGCGCCCGCCTCGTCCGCGAGGTCGCCTCGAAGACCTCCGACGTGGCCGGCGACGGCACCACCACGGCCACCGTCCTCGCCGAGGCCATCTTCGAGGAGGGCCTGCGGAACGTCACGGCCGGCGCCAACGCCATGGAGCTCAAGCGCGGCATCGACCACGCCGTCGTCGCCGTCGTCGAGCGCCTCGCCGAGATGAGCACCGACGTCAAGGGCAAGCGCGAGATCGCCCAGGTCGGCGCCGTCGCCTCGAACAACGATGCCGAGATCGGCAAGATGATCGCCGAGGCCATGGAGAAGGTCGGCAAGGACGGCGTCATCACCGTCGAAGAAGGCAAGACCATCGACACCAACGTCGAGTGGGTCGAGGGCATGCAGTTCGACCGCGGCTACCAGAGCCCCTACTTCATCACCGACCCCGACACCATGGAGGTCGTCCTCGAGGACTGCTATATCCTGGTCCACGAGAAGAAGATCTCCAACATCCAGAAGCTCGTGCCGCTCCTCGAGAAGGTGGCCCGCGCCGGCAAGCCGCTGGTCATCGTCTGCGAGGAGGTCGAGGGCGAGGCCCTGGCCACCCTCGTCGTCAACAAGCTCCGCGGCATCCTCCGCTGCGCCTGTGCCAAGGCACCCGGCTACGGTGACCGCCGCAAGGCCATGCTCCAGGACATTGCGATCCTCACCGGCGCCCAGGCGATCTTCGAGGACCTCGGCATCGACCTCGAGGCCGTCGAGCTCTCCAGCCTCGGCACCGCCAAGAAGGTGGTCATGGACAAAGACACGACCACCATCATCGAGGGCGGCGGCGAGACCGCGGCCATCCAGGGCCGCATCGCCCAGATCCGCCACGAGATCGACGTCACCACCTCCGACTACGACCGCGAGAAGCTCCAGGAGCGCCTGGCCAAGCTCGCCGGCGGCGTCGCCCAGATCAACGTCGGCGCCGCCACCGAGGTCGAGATGAAGGAGAAGAAGGCCCGCGTCGAGGACGCCCTCCACGCCACCCGCGCCGCAGTTGAGGAAGGCATCCTCCCCGGCGGCGGCGTCGCCCTCTGCCGCGCCGCAGCCGCCCTCGACGACCTCAAGCTCCGCGGCGACCAGGCCATCGGAGCCGACATCGTCCGCAGGGCACTCACCGCCCCACTCAAGCAGATCGCCACCAACGCAGGGCTCGACGGCGCCGTCGTCCTCGAGCACGTCGGCGACATGGGCCCCAACGAGGGCTACGACGCCCTCCGCGGCAAGTACTGCGACCTGGTCCAGGCCGGCATCATCGACCCCACCAAGGTCGTCCGCTCGGCCCTCCAGAACGCCGCCAGCGTCGCGGGCCTCCTCCTCACCACCGACGCCCTCGTCGCCGAGATCCCCGAGAAGAAGCCCGAGACGCCCCCCGGAGGCGGCGGCCCCGGCATGGGCGGCATGGGCGGCATGATGTAGCACGCGCCCCACGGCGCGACCGACGGCGAACACGGTGGCAGGGCCGCCCCTCGGCACGGGGGGTGGCCCCCGCCACTCCCACCGCCCCCCACGGACGAGGGAGCCCGCGATGCCCATCTACGAATACTACTGCGGAAAGTGCAAGAAGCCCTTCACCGTCGTCCTCACCTTCGCCGAGTTCGACAAGAAGCGCCGCAAGCCCAAATGCCCCAAGTGCAAGAAAAGCACCGAGGTCGAGCGCCTCATCGGCGGCGTCCAGGTCAAGACCTCCAAGAAATCCTGACGGCTAACTCCCCTTCGGCGCGACACACACGGGCGGGCAGCCCACACGGACTGCTAGGATGTGGGGGCTTGCCCAGCGCAAAGGGAGACCGTCGTGCGGCCCGCCTGCTTCGCTATCCCCATCACCCTCGCTGCTCTGCTCACTAACTGCGCCGTCGTGCCGTTGGGCAGGAAGGCGGGTGGCTCCCTGGGCAACCCCGAGATTGCGGTCCGCCTCGACAGCCCTGCCGAGCCCTTTGTCCTGGGAGGGCCGGTGGTGATCACTGGGAGGGTCCGGAACGTCACGAGTCGGGAGGTCCAGCTATGTCCTCTCAACCCCGAGGAAGGAATGCTGGCGTTGCGTGGGCTCGCCGGCGTGGGCACCGTCCGGTATGTGGACGGCAAGCCCATCGCGCGCAAGCAAGTGGTCTCCTGCTGCTGTGAGTCCCTCGCCTGGGTCGAGGTCGTCAGGATCGCAGGCAAGCCGCGTCAGGCCAGGGAGGCGCCCTGCGAGCTCGTCGCCCCTGTCCCGCGTGAGCCAGGGCCGGAACTCACCCTCGACCTGGCCCCCGGCGAAGAGCGGGCCTTCCAGTTCGACTTGATGAAGACGGCCATGGGACAGGACGTGATCGACGCGCCAGGACGCTTCACGGTGTCACTAGACTACTCCTACTCGATCCGTGTCATCCCTTCCTCCGAAGCCGTCGGGAAGCCGTCGTATACGGCCGGTGGGGCCACCTCGAACACGATCACCGTCACCGAACCGTGTAGGCAATCCGTGTCTTGGCGCGCAATTCAAGTGGCAATCCTCGAGGTCGTCCTGTGAGAGACTTCTTGTCCTGATCGGTCTTCTCTTTTCTTCGGTTCGCGCGCGAACTCCCATGCCGCTTGCGGCGAGTATCCCTGCGCGGATTGGGCGGCGGGGTCGACCGTGACCACGACGCACAACCGCACCGCCGAAGGCGGAATCCCGGGCTGTCGTGACGTGGGCTGGTCATGAGACCGCCCTTCCGAGGTCGCGGTCGCTGGCATGGGGCCTCGTCACGTGGCTGCCGCGCGGAGGCGGTCGACGAGCATCGTGTAGAAGCGCAGGTTGTGGAGGGTGGCGAGGCGCCAGGCGAGGCGATCGCCGATGGCGAACAGGTGGTGGAGGTAGGCGCGGGAGGTGCGACGGCAGCAGGGGCAGTCGCAGTGCTCTGAGACGGGGCCGGGGTCGCGGTGGTGGGCGTCGTCGCGGATGTAGAGGCGGCCGCAGGCCAGATCGGCAGGGTCGGCTGAGCGGAGGAGATAGAGCCGGCCGCGGCGGGCGTCGCGGGTCGGCAGGGCGCAGTCGAAGAGCCCGTAGCCCATCCGCGCGCAGGAGACGAGCGCGTCGGGATTGCCGATGCCCAGGGCGTACTTCGGCTTGTCGTCGGGCAGCAGCTCCGCCGTGTATGCGAGGGTGTCGCGCAGGAAGCGGCCGTCGCTGTCGAAGGGCCAGCCGCCGTAGGCATAGCCATCGAAGCCGATCTCGACAAGCGCCTCGGCGCAGCGCCGCCGCAACTCGCGGTCCCTCCCGCCCTGGACGACGCCGAAGAGGAGCGGGCGGGTTATTCCGGTTTTGCGCAAAACAGGTTTGACCTCCGCCGCTCTCGTTCGCCTCCTGCTTCGCTCGTCGCGCGCGTCCATTCCCCGCTCAAACTCGTCCTTGCACCGCCGCGCCCAGGCGACCGTGCGCTCGACCGAGGCCACCTGCTCGTCGCGCGGCAGGTCCGGGTGGGTGCAGTCGTCGAAGCACACCAGGATGTCCGCCCCCAGACGAAGCTGGATCTGGATGCTCTTCTCGGGGCTCAGGCGCTGAGTCTTGCGTCCCTCGGCGGCGCGGAAGACCGCGTGCTTGTTCGTGATCGACCCGAGCCTGGGGTTCTGGTGGATGAGGGAGAAGACCTGGAAGCCGCCGCTGTCCACCAGGATGGGCCGCTGCCAGTCCATCAGCGTGTGGAGCCCGCCGAGTGCGGCCACCGTCTTCGTCCCAGGCCGCTGCATCAGGTGGAACGCGCAGACCACGAGCCCCGGCACCCCCACCGCCTCGAGGTCGGCGGCATCGAGGCTCCGCACCACCGCCCGCGTCGCATCCGGCAGGAAGGCGGGGAGCGCGAGGGCGCCATGAGGGGTGTGGAGCGTGTTCATCGGCGAACAGGCGCCTTGGCAACGGAAGAGACAACCCAAGAGCATCCGGAACGATAGCCCATGCCGTGGGGCAAGTCAACGCAGCCTTGACAACAGGGCGCGTGGCGGGCATCATAGCGGGCGCTGCACCGCGTTGCTGCTCGTAAGCCGGCCGCCATGCCCCGCACGCTGTGATCGCTTTGCTGGCAGGATGCCATGCCCCGCGAGTCTCCGCAGGACATACTGGAGGATCCGAAGGTCTCGGAGCAGCTTGTCCTCGCCCTCGAGTTCGAGCCCCTGACGCTGGCGTCGTCCGAGCATGTGCACCGGTGGTATGACTACACCCAGGGCTTCGACCCCGAGCTGGCGGCGCGGAAGGTGAACGAGCACGCGGACGACGAGCGGGCCGTGGTGCTGGACCCGTTCTGCGGGAGCGGGACGACGCTAGTGGCGGCGCAACTCATCGGGCACCAAGCTATCGGGGTGGACGCCAACCCGGTGATGTGCCTCGTGTCCCGCGCGAAGACGACGTGGGACGCTCCACTGGCCCAGCTCGAGCGGCGCGGCGCGTACGTGCTCGCCGAGCTCAGCCGAGCCGTGGCCGAGGACGCCACCGACCCCGTCGAGTGTGCCATCCCGATGAAGAGCGTGAACAAGTGGTTCCGGCCGCCCGTGCTCCGCGAGGTCATCGCGGCGCGCCGGATTCTCGGGGAGCTGCCCCGGACGGACCGCAGGGTCCGCGATCTGCTGCGCCTGGCGTACGCCAAAGCGATGTTCGAGTCGTCCCAGGTCTCCATGTGCCCGGGCATCACCTTCGTCAAGAGGCCCCGGCCGCCCCTCCGCTCGACGCTCCGGCGGAAGCTCCGCACGATCGCCGCCGACCTCAGCCTGCTCCGACGCCTCGATCTCCACACGCGCCCGAAGGCAGCCGTCCACCAGGCTGACGCCCGTGACCTGGGCGGCGTGGTCGACCCCGATTCGGTGGACCTGGTATTCACCTCGCCGCCGTATCCCACCGACATCGAGTACACGCGCCAGACCCGCGCGGAGCTGTACTTCCTGGGCTTCATCGAGGACATGGACGACGTGCGCGCCATCAAGAAGGCCATGGTCCGCGGCAGCCCGAAGAACATCTACAAGAGCGACGACAACGAGCGCCTCGTCGCCGGCTACCCCCGGATCCAGGCTGTCTCCGCCGCTATCCACGAGACCCTGAAGGGCAAGAATTGGGGCTGGGACTACGCCCGCATGGTCCGCGAGTACTTCGGCGACATGCTCCTTTGCCTTCAGGAGCTCCATCGCGTGCTCCGCCCTGGCGGCTGGGCGCTCCTGGTTGTTGGCGACCAGACCTGCAAGGGCGTGATGATCCCCGTCACCGACATCCTGCTGAAGATCGGCCAGGACCTCGGCTTCGGCGACCACTACATCGAGCAAGTCCGCGAGCGCCGCAGCACCACCCACTCGATGAGCCTGCACGAGAACATCCTGGCCTTGCGGAAGGCGGCCTGACGTGGAGGCTACTCTTCTCATTGGCGCTGGCGTGTCGATGGTAGCCGGGATGCCGTCAACGAGAGATCTGACTCAGGCCATCCTCAGCGAGAGGCGGTTCTTCCGCCACCCCAGCGGAGCGGTGAGATACGATGGCCGTTCGGATGACGAACCGAAAGCGCGGCGCGACATGGTTGACCGTCGCGACTTCCAGACGGTTTCCCTCTACCAGCAGTACCTGACTCACATTCGGGACCACATCGCCCAGCAGCGGGATGCGGGTCATGGTCAG
>CAZDNN010000369.1:0-6624 GCA_964506385.1 uncultured Planctomycetota bacterium | reverse complement strand
CTAAACAGGTCCGCAATTATCCTCTCCGGCCCGCCGCGATGGCCCTCCATGCCGATACCGGCATTGACCCTTCCTCAGCCGCTCGATACAATGCCTCGAGGTGCTCGTCCAGGGACGGGCCCTCGCCATCGACCTCACCGAGGAGCGAATCCGTGAACCGACGCGCCTTCTTGCGGACGACTGGCACCGCGGCCGCCGCACTAGCCGCTCCCCGCCTCACGGCGGCGCCCGAGCGGCCCAATCTGGTCGTCATCCACACCGACGAGCATAACTTCCGCACCCTCGGATGCTACCGCGCGCTCATGCCCAAGAGCCAGGCGCTCATGTGGGGGCCCCTCGTCTGCGAGACCCCCAACATCGACTGGCTGGCCAACCACGGCGCCGTCGCCACCCGCTTCTACGGCACCACCCCCGTCTGCTCCCCCTCCCGCTCCTCCTTCGTCTCAGGCCGCTACCCGCAGAATACGCCGGTGACGACCAACAACATCCCGATGGACGACGCGGTCGTGACCTTCGCCGAGATCCTCCGACGCAAGGGCTACGCCACCGGCTACGCCGGCAAGTGGCACCTCGACGGCACCGGCAAGCCCCAGTGGGCGCCGAAGCGGAAGTTCGGCTTCACCGACAACCGCTACATGTTCAATCGCGGCCACTACAAGCAGATGGAGGACACCGCCGACGGCCCGCGCGTCAAGGCCCGCAAGGGCGGAAGGCCCACGTACAGCGTCGCAGGCGCAGACAAGAGGTCCTTCACCACCGACTGGCTCGCCGACAAGACCGTCGAGTTCATCCAGGCGCACAAGGACGAGCCCTTCTGCTACATGGTCAGCATCCCCGACCCCCACGGACCCAACACCGTCCGCCCGCCCTACGACACCATGTACGACCCCGCGAAGTTCAGGCCCCCCGCCACACTGTCGGTGGACGCCAAGGACGCGCCCGCCTGGGGCAAGCCGCAGGTCAAGGGCTTCCAGGGCAAGCTCATGGCGTCGTACTATGGCATGGTGAAGTGCATCGACGACAACGTCGGGAAGATCCTCAAGGCGCTCAAGGCCGCGGGGGTGCTCGACAGGACGATCGTGGTCTTCACCTCCGACCACGGCGACCTGTGCTTCGAGCACGGGCGGCATAACAAAGGCGTGCCCTATGAGGGCTCCGCCAGGATTCCCTTCGTGCTCTTTGCCCCCGGCAGGGTCAGACCGGGCACGGTGGTCAAGCAGGCGCTGGGCTGCGTGGACTTCCTGCCGACGATCCTCGCGCTCATGGGCGTCGCGACGGCCGGCAAGGAGGAGGGCCGCGACGCCTCGGCCCTCTTCGCGGGCAAGCCGCCGGCCGACTGGAAGGACGTCGCGTTCTTCCGCGGGACGTGCCGGCCCGGCGGGGTGAACTGGCTGGCCGCCGCCACGGCGCGCCACAAGCTCGTCCTCGCCCCCAACGACGAGCCGTGGCTCTTCGACCTCGAGAAGGACCCGAACGAGGTCCGCAACCTCCTCCGCGACCCCGCCCACCGCGAGGTCCTCCGCGCCCTCGCCCGCGAGATCGCGGCCTACGCCAAGGCCCACCGCGACACCTACGTCAAGCACCCCCGCATCAAGGCCGACCTCGCCTGGGCCATCAGCGACGCCGCGACGTACACCCCGCCCGACGTCCCCGCCACCGAGCCTGCGGGCACAGGGAAGCGGAAGCGCGGGAAGAGGCGCGCCGGGAATAATGCGTGAGACGAGGCGCGCTCAGCCCCCACAGATCGCCCTGCCGATCATTCCGCAGAGCAGCTCGAGACTGGCCTGGTCGGTCGCATCGAAGGCGGCGAGTCGGTCGGAGTCGATGTCGAGGACCGCGAGCAGCTCGCCGGCGGGAGTGAGAACGGGCACGACGATCTCCGAGAGGGTCGATGACGAGCAGGCGATGTGGTGGGGGCACGCCCGCACGTCGGGCACGAGCTGGGTCTGGCGCGTCCGCGCAGCGGCGCCGCAGACGCCTCGCTCGAAGGGGATAGTCAGACAGCCGTGGCTGCCCTGATACGGCCCGACCTTGAGCAGGCCGGGCGCGACGACGCGGTAGAAGCCCGTCCAGTTGAAGTACTCGAAGGCGTGGTGCAGTTCGCAGGCGACCGTGGCCAGGATGGCAATGGCGTCCGTCTCGCCGTCGATCAGTGCCTCGATGTGCCGCAGGGCGGCGTCGTAGCGGCGCTGCTTCTCCTCGGGCGTCATCCCTTGCCCTTCCACCGCTCCTTGAGCTGGCGCCGGGCGTTGCGGTCGCCCAGCAGGTGCGAGATGGCCTCGAGCGGCTCGCGAGCGGGGTCGTCGGCAGCCGCGTCCCAGGGGATCACCTCGGGCGGCGTGCGGCCCTTGCGGTCCATGCTGTAGACCGAGGCGCCCGCCCCGAGGAGCAACTCGACGAGGTCGAGGCGCCCGCGCCCGACGGCGAGATGGAGTGGCGTGTCGCCTGCGACGACGCGGCCGTCGGGGTCGGCGCCCTTCGCCAGGAGCAGCTCGACGGTCTCGGCGTGGCCGCCGTCCACGGCGCACTGGAGCGGGGTGTGGCGGTCGGTCTCATCCCAGGCATCGACTTCGGCGCCCGCCGCGAGGAGCCGCTCGGCGACGTCGCGGTGGCCTGCGGCTGCGGCGCGGTGGAGTGGGGTGCGGCCCTCGGGGTCCACGCGCTGGGGATCCGCGCCCGCATCGAGCAGGGCCTCGACGTCCCCAAGGCTCCCTGCCGCCGCTGCCTCGAAGAGGGTCGTTGCCGTGCGCTCGGGGGCCGCGGGCCGGGCCTGGGCAGGCTGGGCCACCCACTCGGGCCATTGCGGCTCCAGATAAGGCGCCGATGCGACGAGCGCCGCCGCCTTCTCCCGCACGTCCTCGCCAGGCTCGACGGCCAGGTGCTGCATCGGCTCGCGCCCGAAGGCTCTGACCAGCCGCCACCGGCCCCGCAGGCGCACGAACGTGTGGAGAAAGACATAGAAGACGGCGGGCCTGCTGGGAAAGGCCCAGACGTTGTAGTAGCCCGCCAGGTTGGCCTGGGGCTGGCGGACGGCGACGAAAGGCGCCTGGGCAAGGGGCGGCGTGATCTCGAGGAGCCACTGCACCATGCCCTCGAAGTCGTCCCGCATCCGCCCGGCATCCTCCTCCGCGAGGAGCATCGAGGCGAGCACGGCCCGACGCTCGCGGGTGCACAGCGCCTGGATATGCTGCTTGTACGCCCGCTCGAGCAATGCTCTCAGGCCGTCGTCCGCCACGGCTGGTTCTCCTGCCCTGCCGGGCAATCGTAGTCGCCCGGCCCGCGGTCCGTCACTGCCGACACGGTACGCGCCGCCCGCAGGGGAGTCAAGCCCGTGAGCCATCGGCGCGCCCCCAGAGCCGGCGGCTGTTGACAGCGGGACGCGGCGGGGACTACACTCGCCTCAGCGTTCGCGGACGGGCAGGCAGCTCCCGTCGAGGAGAACCGGTGATGTTCATCGACGCGTGAACAGGAGAAGGGAATGACAGGACATCTGCTCTCGGAGACGGCCCTTGTTGCGGGAGCGGCGCTCGCAACCGGCCTGCTCGCCTCGGTGTCTGTCGCGGGGGGTGTTGCCGGCTCTCTGCGTGGCGGCGTGGCCAAGAGCGATATCACCATCGCTGAGAAGGGCGTGCGGATCAACGACCCGATCTACGCGAAAGCCCTGGTGCTGGACGACGGCAAGACCAAGGTCGCCATCATCGCGATGGACGTCACCGCGATAGGCGGCATCGGCGAGGTCGGGGACGACTTTCTGCCGAAGCTGCGCGCCCGCATCCAGAAGGAGTTGGGGATCGATGGCGGCCACGTGCTGGTCAACGCCTCTCACAACCATCCACCACTGCGGATGCTCTGCAAGCCCGACGAACAGGTTGCCAGGACGTTCGACGCGGTCAGGCAGGCCGTGCAGGGCATGACAGCGGTCAAGGTCGGCTCAGGGGTCGGCCGCGAAGACCGGATCATGATGAACCGGACCCTCAGGCTGAAGAACGGGAAACACTGGACGATCCGCCACACCAATCCCTGCCCGCCGGACGACGAGGTCGCGGCTGTTGGGCCGACCGACCCTGAGATAGGCATCCTGCGCATCGATCGACTCGACGGTCGGCCGTTGGCGGTGGTCTACAACTTCGCGTGCCATCCCTATATCACGGTGCCGCGAGGCGGCGTTACCGCCGATTTCCCGGGCTTCGCCGCCAAGGTGATCGAGGAGACGTTGGGCAATGGCGCCCTGGCTCTGTTCCTACAGGGAGCGGCAGGAGACATTACGGAGGTGCTCTACAAGGACGTCAACCGCCCCCGAGACGCCGAGCCGCTCGGGACGATGCTCGGCCTGAGCACCCTGGAAGCGTACCGCCGCATCCAGACCAAGGACGCAACGCTGAGTGTCGTCTGTGAGAACCTGGAGCTCCCCCGAAGAACCGATGTCCCCCAGCGCGTCGCAGAACTGCGTCAGGAGCAGGCCGCGCTCCTCAAGTCCCTGAGGGGCACCAGCCTGAACTTCAAGACCTTCCTGCCCCTGTACCTCAAGCAGGCCCTCAGCCCCGACTTCCCGTCTTACTACTCCTACCGCTACCTCCAGGCCGAGACGACGGGCACCGACGAACTCTCGGGCATCGACGCCCAGAACAAGGCTCACGTGGCGAAGTATCTCAGGAACATCCGCGCCATGGAGAAACTCGCGAGAATCGAGGACAAGATAGCCACCCTGCACAAGCACAAGGCGATCAACGACGCCGCCGGCGAGCCGACGGTATCGACCGAGGTGCAGGGCATCAGGATCGGCGACTTCGTGCTCATCACGTCCCCGGCGGAGGTGCTCACGGAAGTGGGCCTGAACATCAAGAAGGCCTCGCCCTACGAGCACACGTTCATCTCCGCCTTCTCCAACGGCTACATCCACTACGGCCCCCCCGCCGCTGACTACGACAAGGGAGGATACGAAGTCACCGAGTGCTTCCTCGCCCCCGAGTGGCAGGCGCTCTATGAGAAGAAGGCCAACGAAGTGATCCGCAGGCTGCGATGATCGCGGCAGGAACTGAGAGCCCGAGCGCTCTTCTTCCTCCCCACTCGACACTCGGACCCCGACCCTCGCCACCCCGCCCCATCCTCTGCCGGGCCGCTGTCGCGTTGACAGCCGGGCGCCGCCATGATATGGCCTCCCCACCAAGGCAGCAGAGCGAGGCCAGGTCGCCACCGATTGGTCGAGAACCAGGTGGCACTGGGCGACGAGCTGCCGGTGAAGGAGACCCTCGAACGCCTCATGTCCGAGGGCCTCGACCGTCACGAGCCCGTCCACGCCATCGCCGCCATCGTGACCGAACACATCCACGATTTGCCGGTGCAGAGGCCACGGCGTGTTTCGCACGCCCCCTACTACGCTCGCCTCAGGGAGCTCACAGCGGAGGAATGGCGAGGCACGGGGCAAGAGTGAGGCGGACGCCGAGCTGATGGGCGGGCCGCCCGTGGCGGCTCCGCAGGCCACCCAGGACCGCACACCGCCGCAGTACCGCAGGGGCGCCGAGCGCTCAAGCGACCACGGAGCGACTGGGTGCAGTAAGTGGAGGGAGGGCCTGCCCTGTAACGCAGGCACGCCCCGACACCCATAGGACCTATAGGACCTATGGGGCGCACAGAATGGAGCCGAGCGCCGCCCCGGAGGGTCCTATAGGTCCTATAGGTCCTATAGGTCCTATCCGACGCGCCGAGCGGCGGCGCCGTAGCGACAGGCCGCTGGCTTGTGGATCACCGGCCCGGACGCCGCCGTCACGCTTCGCGCGACGCGCGCTCGCGGGCGCAGGGGCAAACCTGCGTGTCTGCCCCGGGGACGGTGCCACAAGCAGGGGAGACACGTGGGGCTGCCCCTACACAAGATGACGGCGCCAGGAACCCTCCCACGGGACGCGAGGCCAGCGGGAGGGTCTCCGCTTCCTTGCAAATCGCCGAGGGTGGGCTATACTCGTGCGTGCAGGAGACGATGCAATGGATGAGCGCGAACGGACGGTGCTCGACCGCTTCAAGGCGCTGCTGGGGGCGCGGGTGCCGCTGCGTGACCTGGTCCTCTTCGGCTCGCGGGCACGGGGTGATGCCGAGCCGGAATCCGACATGGACGTGCTGGTGGTGCTGGGCGATGAGGCCGACGCTCAGGCGCGCGAGGCGGTCAGCGACTGCGCGTGGGAGGCGGGGTTCGACGCGGGGATCGTCGTCGTCCCGATGGTCTTCACCCGCAGCGAGTGGGAGCGCGGGCCGGAGCGCCATTCGCTGCTCGCCCAGAGCATCCGGGCGGAAGGGGTGCGGCTCTGACGGGAAAAGGACTCCCGATGTGTTTTCCTCCCACAGGTAGGAGTGCTGCAAGAGATGGGAAAGTACAGGAAGGTGGACGTTTCCGAGCAGGAACTCGAGGATCTGGTGCGCCGGAACGCCGCAGACATTGAAGATGGCCTGACCTTCGTCGATCATCAATGCCGCACCGATGGCGGCCGCGGGCGGCTGGACGTGCTATTCAGGGACAGCGGGGGCGCGCTGGTCGTGGGAGAGCTCAAGGTCGTGGAAGATGACGGCATGTTGATGCAGGGAATCGACTACTACGACTTCGTTCGCCGCAACGTCGAAGCGTTCGCCCGTCTG
>CAZDNN010000368.1:0-6643 GCA_964506385.1 uncultured Planctomycetota bacterium | reverse complement strand
TCGCTCCCCCATTCTTGACGAATGGGGCGCGTCGGGTATTCACCGCTCCATGATGATAGCGCGGCGCACCATGCCATCGAGCGTACTTCCAAGGTCCGCCCAAGTCAAGGCGCGGGCACGAGCTTGATGGTGTCCAGGCCGACCATGTAGGACTTCCTGGCTTTCTCGTTGGCCCCGACGATCTCGATGGTGAGGACGTGCTTGCCCGCGGTCAGCCCCTGGGTGCCGAGGGAGATGGGCTCGGTGTTGGTGACGGCCTCGCTGTAGAGGTCGATCGGCGCGCCGATCTTCTTCCCGTCGAGGTGGAACTGCACGATGGCGTAGTCGTTGGCCTTGGTGAGGACGACCTGGAGGCCGTAGCGGCCGGCCTTCTTCACGGGAAGCTCGATGTCGAGCTTGTCGCCTGGCTTGGCGTGGGTCCACCAGAGGTGGTCGTTATTCGTCCACTTGCCGGTCTTGAAGACGGCCATGTTCTGCGTGCGGACCTGGCCGGGCGGAGCCTTGGCCATGGTGAAGCCGCCGGCCTGCGGGGGTGGGCGGTGGTAGTAGCCGTGGCGCTCGGCGACGGGCGTCTCGCCGATGGGGTCCTTGCCGCCGGGCGCCAGGTACCAGACGGCGGTGGCGGCGAAGAGAGTGGGCTGCTCGTTGGGAAAGTACTTCTCCAGACAGGCGTGGAAGCCCTTCTGGAACGGGACGCTATCGACGATCTGCCAGCGGTTGACGCTCTGGTGGCCGCGGTTGCCCTCGGTCATGGTCTGGCAGTGGTAGGGCCGCTGGAAGAGGGCGGGAGTGCACCAGGCGTAGCCGAAGTAGTCCTCGGTGCCCGTGCCGAAGGTCGAGGGGAAGGTCTCGCCGTCCACGAAGAACTTCTCGTCGCCTTCGCCCCACCACCAGCGTCCCTCGCCCGCCGCGAGGCACTGGCCGCCGCGGGGGTTCCACACGTGGAGCATCATGCCGCAGAAGCGGCCGCGGCCCTCGGTCTCGAGCACGGTCCAGTCCGGCCACCGGTCCTTCGGCAGGGGCTCGAGGTCGCGGTGCCACTTGCAGTGGAAGTGGCCGAGGCCATCGAAGGGCCGCCTCAGCGGCGCATGCGTGACGGTGAAGGCCGCCTCGCGAGCCACCGCACCCTCGTTGGCCAGCTCGACCCTCGCCGCCTTCGCGAAGGGCATATACCAGCAGGAATAGAAGCCGTCCTCGGTCATCCCGCACGGCAGCGACTTGTAGAGATTGACCCCGGGTGCCGTCCCGAAGAAGTCGCCCAGCGGGCACCAGACAGCCGGCTCCTCCCCGCCGTCCCACGTGATGCGGAGGACGAGTCCCCGCAGCGCGGCCATCTGCTCCCCGCGGTCCGTCAGCTCCATCTGCACTCGCAGGCAGGTGATGGCCTGCGGGCCGTCGAGCGCGACCACCGTCGCGGTCTGGCCGGGCTGAACGGCCACCTTCCGCTCGACCGTCTTCTGCCCCGGCCGCTCACCAGCGGGGTCAGTGCCGAGCCTCTCGCGGAAGAAGGCATCGACCGCCTGAAGCGCCTCCCGTGCCTCGGCTGTCAGCTCGGTGCTGAACGTCGGGACGACCGTGCCCTCAGAGAAGGTAGTGTAGGTGAACTGGTAGTAGCGTCCCCAGCCCTTCTCGCCGACGACCTTGCAGCTCTTCTGGTAGGGGATGGGGAAGTAGAGGTTGTGTCCCTTGGCGGCCACGTAGCCGAGGGTCGGGTAGTCGAAGGGCGCGTGCCTTGCGTCGAAGTAGTGGGCGAAGGGCATATCGATGGCGGGCTGCTCGGCGCCGTCGAGGTAGACCTTCACATGGCCCGCCTGCGGCCTCGCCGACCAGATGCGCCAGATGACGCCCGGCCCCTGCATCTCGGCCATGACGATGGCATCGCCCTCCTTGCGGATGCAGCCTGTGCCGTCGCCATTGGCGTGCCAGTGGACGTACTTGCCCGCCGCCTCGTCGTACCTGCTGCGCCGGTCGTTGCTCGCCCACATGGCATTCCGCTCCCCCGGCTGCGGCAGCACAGCGAGGCGCTCGAGGTCGATCATCTGGCGCACGAGGTCGGCGTGGGTCAGGGCCTCGCCAGCCTGAGAGGTGGCGCAGTTGCCGAGGGCCAGCAAGCTGACGAGCAGCAGTCGCTTGGTCATATCGGCTCAGTCCTTTGGGGTTACGATGAGGTAGCGGCCCGATCGGGCCTCAAAGCTGAGGGCGCCCCGACGCCGAGACGTGGGGACGGACTCCCCTGCCTCATTCAGCACCACGCGGTCCTCGCGGAAGAGGCCGCCGAGGGTGATCATCGTGTCCTTCTGCGCGTGCACGGTCAGAGCACACTGGCCATCGGGGCCATAGCTCACAGACAGGTCCGCCGGCGGCGAACAGGCAATAGACGTGTCTCCCACCGCCAGGCGGGTGCCGCGCGCGATGGCCAGCGCCCGCCAACTCTCCGCGCCGCGGCGCGCGATGGCGACGCGCGCGTCGGTGCGAATGGGCAATGCCGGCTCGGTCGTTGCTTTCGGGCTCGTGGAGAACGCGAGCGGCAGCACGAGGTCAACCCACTGGTAGCTCTGCATCCCCACATGGAGGCCCAGCATGCCTTCGGGAGCCGGCTGGACGGCAATCTGTGGGCATTCGGAGTCGCGCCTGCGCACGTCGATCCAGAAGGCAGTGACGAACAGGGCAGACTTCCCCTCGCGGCGAACGAGGAGGGTGGGCAGCCTGCGCGAAGGCGGGCGGCCGGGGCCGTGGCCCAGGTACACGCTGGTCCGTGGCTGCCCGAGCATCGTCGCCCACACCGCCGTCTTCTCGTGACCGAAGGCGATCTGGACGGTTTTCTCTGTCGGGCAGCCGCGAACGTCGCGGATATGTTGGTAGCCGTTCTTCCTCCCTGGCGGCGCGAACCCCGTCTCCAGAGGCAGGTCGGTCCGCACCTCACCGTAGCAGTGGAAGGCCCAGTCGTAGGTGTGGGGCTTGCCGCTCGCGAGCTCGACGACATCGATGCAGAGGCCCTCCGGCAGCAGGGCGACCGTGCGCGCAAAGCGGGTGCCGCCATAGGCGTCGTCCGCCGACGCCGACGCGACGGCGAGCTCGGGCGTGGCGTGGAAGAAGAGCAGCTTGCCCTGGCACGGCTTCTGCGACTTGCCATCGACGACCACGGTGTTGTGGCTGACCGTCTGCTTGTACCACTCGCGGTGGAGGGGGACGCCGTAGTGGATGCAGCCGGGGTCGGGGGCCACGATCTCGCCGTTGGCGTAGAAGAGGAGCTGGAGCTTGTCGGGGTGGCCGTGCCCGCCGCCGTGGGGCGCGTAGTCGAGGATGGCGACGGGCGCGTCCTTCCCCGCGTCGGGCTGGAGGTAGGCGTAGCCGGCCACGGGGTAGTTGCGGCTGCCGCCCGGCAGCTCGGCGCCCTCCTCCAGCTCCGCCTCGCCGAACAGCAGCGAGTCCCGCGACACCCGCGAGCGGCCTTCGAGCATCGCAGCGAACTTCGGGTCCCGCCAGCGCGCGTACGCCACCTCGTAGCGATACCACGCGCCGTAGGCGTTGGCCTCGCCCGAGTCGTTCACCGCGGGGAGCAAGCCGTTGGGCAGCGCGAAGTCGAGCGGAGCGGCGTATAGGCCCTTGTAGCGGTCCGTATAGACGTCTACCCCCACGTGGCGGAGGCCGATGGCGAGCGGCTCGAGGGCGGACATCGTGTAGTAGTGATAGCCCCACGAGCCCTCGAACCACGTGCCGTCGTCGAGGATCCCCCGCTTGAGCTGTGCGTGGATCCCACGGCCCGAGGTCACCGCGTCGGCGAGGAACCGCGGCTCGTCGAGGCAGATGCCCACGAGCCCGACCGCGGAGTTCTTCCAGCACTGGATGTTGTGGATGCCGATCTTGTGTTCCATGATCAGCTCAGCGGCTGGCCGCAGCAGCTTGCCCTCGATCTTCGTGCGCTGCTCGTCCGTCAGGGTCTCCCACACCAGGTCGTAGCCTCGGACGACGGGGATGAGCCAGGCGCTCTCGTCGAGGGTCTGGGGGCCCACGCGGCCGCCGCCGACGCGGTCCTGGCCGCGGGTGGTGTGGCGCTTGTAGGTGAGGTAGCGTTCGGCGTAGGCGAGCAGGATCTCGGCGGCCTTCGCCGCGTAGTGCCTCTCCCCCGAGAGCTGGAAGGCAAGGCCGAGGGTCTCGACGGCCTTCGCGAGGTCCGAGTGGACGCGGCTCAGGACCACGCTGTCGTAGGGCTCCCCGCTATAGACCTTCTTGCACGCCGGGCACTGGTGGCGTGTCGGGCTGAGGGTCTTGAGCCGCGTGCCGCACTTCGGGCACGAGTACCAGTGCCACCACTGCCCGCCGCGATCGGGCAGCTCGACGGGCCTCTTCAGCCAGGCGTCGGCCTCGGCGACGAGCTTCACGTAGCTCTTCTTTGCCCAGTCGTATTTCGCCACCTTTGCCTTGATGGCGCCGATCTCATCGCGGGTCACGAGCAGGGTCGGGTGGTTGTGCGGCGGCAGACTGGTCATGGCAGCGATCTCGAGGGGGTAGACGATGGGACGCGGCGCCGCCTCCGCGACGAGCCGCACAGTCGTCCGCTCCTGCGTCAGCGGCGCGACGCCTGGGGCGGGAGCTTCCGTCAGGGCGATGCGGATCGTGCGCGACGCCTTCGGGCCGAGCGCCACCCGGCCGTCGGAGACGGCGATGCGGAACGCGGTCAGGCCCTCGCCGTCGGCCCGCACGCGGACGCCGCGGGGCACGTCCGTCGGGTTCGTCAGCTCGACGGCCCAGCGGTAGACGCGCCCGCTGCCGCTGCGCTCGGCCGTCCGCTCGGCGATCCGCGTGCGCAGCGCGGGGCGGGTCAGGCGGACATCGTCGAGGAGGATGACCGCCGGCTCGTCGGCCATGGCGCGGAAGCAGAGCCACTGCGACTCCCTGTCGGGCTTGTCGCCCCAGCGGTACATCGGCTCCGTGAGGTCGATGACGGCCTCCTGCCAGTCGCCTGGCTCCAGGCCCTTGCCGCCGTCGAGCCGCCAGGTGGCCTGCATCCCGTCGCCGATGGGGTGGTCGCACAGCTTGATGCCGAACCACGTCCAGCCGCCTGTGACCACCTTGTAGCGGAACCGCAGCTCGCCCCACTCCGCCGCCTCGACCCCGCGGTCGTCGAACTGGAATGTCAGGCCGTGGCTCGTCCCGCGGCCCACGCTCCACTTCACCGCGGCGCGGCCCTCGACGTGGTCCTCAGACAGCTCGATGCTCCCCGGCCCCACCAGGCCCTCCGTCGCGTCCATCGCGTGGAGCAGCATCGCCTCCGCAGGGGGCGGCGGCCCCTCGATTGCTGGCGGAGCGCACGAGGCCGCGAGAATGAGGCAGCCGATCGGCAGACAGCGGCGCATGGGGCAGATCTCCTCGATGCCGTTCGGCCGGCAGTATAGGCGCGCGGCGGGGCGCGGTCAAGCCGCGCGAGGCATGGTTTGACTTCCCCGCGCAGCCTCGATTACAATGGGCTTGGGCAGGGGATGCAGGACGGCCCTATGATGCGACGTCTCGCACTGATCGCGACGCTGCTTGCCGCCCTCGCCGCCGCGGGGCCGCTGGACGGCATTGTGCCCTTCGGCGACGACGGGGACGAGCGGGGCCTGACCACCCTGCCGACGGACCCCAAGCCGCTCGTCGCGGACCTGGGCCATCCCGACTGGCAGGCCCGCGAGAAGGCGATGCGCCTGCTCATCGCCATCGGCGCCCCCGCCCGCGACGCGCTCCGAGAGGCCGCGCGCAGCGACGACGCCGAGGTGCGGTGGCGGGCCGGCTACATCCTGGCCCGCATCGATGGCGGATTCGCCAAGCCCGAGCCCGACCGCGCCCGCCTGCTCTATGCCGCCGCCGCCGAGACACGACAGAAGCCGGGCAAGGAGGCCGACGCCCGCCTCCTCTACCAGAGCGTCATCCGCCAGCATCCCGGCACCCGCTGGGCAAAGGCCGCTCGCGAGCGGCTCGCAAGGCTCGTGCCTGCGCGCGCCGAGGCCCCGAACCCCGTCGATGCAACAGGGCTTGTCCGGCGGCTCGCGTCGCGCGACTGGGCGACCCGCCAGCGCGCGTCCTGGCGCCTGGCACAGCTCGGCTCCCGCGCGAAGGCCGCCCTCACGGAGGCCGCCAGCAGCGGCGACACGGAGGTGGCATGGCGCGCCCGACGCCTGCTCGACCGCATCGCGCTGGCCGAGCGCGGCGCCGCCTCGCACGCCGAGGCCCGCAGCGCATCGGCCAAGCTGAGCCTGCTCGCCCGCCTCTTCGGCGACGAGGTCGCGCCCAACCAGCCCACCGACCTCGACGCCCTCGTCCGCGCCCTTGCCAGCAAGGACACCAGCGAGGCAGGCCATGCCCGCGAGGTGCTCCTCGGCCTCGGCGCAGACGCCCTCCCCTCGCTCCTCCGCGGCCTCGAATCCGCCGACGAGGTCGCCGCCGTCGAGATCATCGACATCCTCCGCCAGACCACCGGCGAGGACCTCGGCTTCGACCCCAAGCCCTGGCTCGCCTGGTGGCGCCGCATCCGCAGCCGAGGCAGACACTGACGTGACCCGCGCCCTCTCCCTCCTCGCCGCCATCCTCCTGGCCGCATGCACGCTCGCCGCCGAGCCAGCCGCGCTGGTTGCCCAGCTCGGCAGCGACTCGCCGAAGGCCCGTG
>CAZDNN010000367.1:0-6647 GCA_964506385.1 uncultured Planctomycetota bacterium | reverse complement strand
CACAGGCCGGCGGCAGCCGGACGTTGCCGGCCGTCGTGGCGCTCAAGCACAAGGGCGAAGCCATCGACATCTCCATCGCCGGCAAGCCCTTCACCACCTACGACACCGCGCTCGCCAAGTCGTGCGGACAGCAGCTTCGCCGGCCCCGCTTCTTCCCCGTCTACGGCCCCGACCAGATCCTCATGACCCGCCCCTACCCGCTCACCGACAAGCTCGACATCAAGCAGGCGAAGGACCATCCCCACCACACCAGCCTCTGGGTCGCCTACGGCAGCGTCAATGGCACCGACAACTGGTCGATCAGCCCCAAGGCCGGCTGGCAGGTCCACAAGAGCTTCGACACCGTTGTCAGCGGCCCCGTAGTCGGCATGTTCGTCGAGAGCCTCGACTGGACGGACGTCAACCGCAAGCCCGTCATGGCCGAGGTCCGCACGGTCCGAGCCTACGCGCTGCCCGACACCCACAGGATGCTCGACCTCGAAGTCAAGTTCATCGCCCGCTACGGCGCCGTGAAGTTCGGCGACACCAAGGAGGGCGGCATCTGCGCGGTCCGCACGCGGCCCGAGATGCGCGACGACAAGAAGTTCGGCCCCGACGGAAAGCTCATCAACGCCAATGGCGAGACCGGCCGCGCTGCCTGGGGCAAGAAGGCGACGTGGAACGACACGTCGGGCACCTGCGACGGCAAGCGGGTCGGCATCGCCATCTTCGGCACCCCCGGCAACTTCCGCCACCCCACGACCTGGCACGCCCGAACCTACGGCCTGCTCACCGCCAATCCCTTCGGCCTCTCCCACTTCACCCGCAAGAAGGAGCGGGGCGACCACACCCTCCCCCAGGGCCAGGAGCTGGTCTTCCGCTACCGCCTCTACTTCCACCCAGGCGACGAGAAGGCAGGGCAGGTCGCCGCCCGCTACGCCGACTACGCCACGCCGCCGAAGGCGAGCTGGAAGTAGCTGCAAGCCGCAAGCTGCAAGCTGCAAGCTACAAGCCCAGAGTGGGGAGCGACAGGCAGGAACCGGGAGCGGCAACCCTTGGTTGCCAGGGAAGGGGGCGATTGGTGGGAAAGGACTACAGGAGGATCAAGGCGTGGCAGAGGTGCGACGCCTTTGCGGTCGCCGTGTACAGGGCCACCCGTGGGTTTCCTCGTCAAGAGCTGTACGGGCTGACGTCGCAACTCCGGCGAGCAGCGCTATCGGCGCCGACCAACATCGTTGAAGGCTGTGGTCGCCGTACGCAACGCGACTACCTTCTGTTCCTCAATCGCGCCGAGACCTCACTCGAAGAGGCCGGCTACCTGCTGGACTTCGCGCGGCGTCTCGGCTATCTGGACGACGATGCGATCGCCGAACTGCTCGCGACGAAGGCCGAAGCCGCGCGAGTCCTGACAGGGTTGATCGCCCGGATCCGCAGCGACTTGGCTGACCGAACAGCGAGTGGCTAACGTGGTGTTCTGCCGCGCCCGCCGGTGCAGGCGAGCATCGGACGGGTCCGCTCTTCGCCGCGCTTGGCCTCTCGGCTTCCGGCTTGCAGCTTGCAGCTTGTAGCTTGCTGCTTGCCGCTTGCAGCTTCCCCTTCCCTCTGGCCACGGAAGGTCCTACCATGGAATGGCTCGGCCTCCACTACTCGATCTGGATCGTCCTCGCGCTCTACTTCGCCGCGATGCTGGGGCTCGGCTGGTGGTGCAAGCGGAGCATCCACGACCGCGAGGGGTTCCTGCTCGGGAACCGGCAGTTCGGCGTCTGGTACATGATCATGCATGCCTTCGGCGCCGGCACCCATCCCGGCGACGTGGCGGGGGTGACGAGCAAGACGGTCGAGCGGGGCGCCTCGGGGATCTGGGTGAGCTGGATGTGGATGTTCGGCACGCCGTTCTACTGGCTCATCGCCCCTGTCGTGCGGCGGATGCGGTGTCTGACGCTGGCGGACTACTTCGAAGAGCGGTTCGGCAAGGCGGCGAGCGCGCTCTACGTGGTCGTCGCGACGATCGGGATGACCATTGCCTGCGCGGGGGTGCTGCTGGCCACGACGCGCACCGTGCAGGGCCTCATGGGGAAGGCCGCGGTGGTCAAGGACGCGGAGCGAGCGGCCGGCGAGGACGCCACCTGGGAACAGCGGGGCGTGCGCACGAAGGCGGAGGAGGAGACCTGGTTCTTCGGCATCCTCGTCGTCACGACAGCGGTATTCGTGGTCTACAGCTACTGGGGCGGCATCGTCGCGGCGATCAAGACCGACATGGCCCAGGGTCTCATGATCATCGCCCTGTCGTTCATCGCCATCCCGCTCGCCCTGCATGAGGTGGGCGGCTGGTCCTCGGCGAAGGCGACATTGGATGAGGCCGCGGCACGCGGGGACGACTATCTGGCGCTCTTCGACCCCAAGTACTTCTCACTGCTCACCGTCCTCGCCCTGGTGTTCAACGCGCCCTTCAGCATGATGGCTCAGCCCCACCTGATGTCGGTGTGCGCGGCGGGCAGGACCGAGTGGGAGGGCCGCGTGGGCTTCACCTACGGCAACGTCATCAAGCGCATCTGCACGATGGGCTGGTGCTTCCTCGCCCTGTGCTGGCTGGCGTTCCTCATCCGCAAGGGCAGCTCGGTGCACCCCGACGCGGCGTTCGGCGACTCGGTGCGGTACCTCCTGCCCTACGTGCTCCAGGGGGTGATGCTGGCGTGCGTGCTGGCGGCGGCCATGAGCTCGGGCGACGCGCTCCAGGTGACCATCGCCGGGCTGTTCGCGCAGAACGTCTACCGCCCCTACATCCGCCCCGGGCGAAGCGAGGAGCACTACGTGAGGGTCACGCGGATGACGGGGGTGGTGATCATCGCCGCGGCCGTCGCCTTCGCCGTCGCCATGCGCGCGAGCGTCGTGCGGGCGATCCTGGACTACTTCAACCTCACCGCCGCGGCCGGCATCGCCGTCGTGCTCGGCATCTTGTGGCGGCGGATGAACACCACGGGGGTCTTCGCCAGCATGCTCACCGCCGCAGTGCTCTTCACCGTCATCCGCTATGGCATCGAGTGGGAGGCCGCCGACCTGCGCGAAAGCGGCGCCATCACCCTCACCGAAGTCGCCGCCGAGCAGGTCGAGGGATTGCGGGATCAGGGCAGGCGCGTCGTCACGGAGACCGGCGACTCGCCGGCGGCCACACGCAGCTACGAGGTCGCCTGGGGGCCGAAGGGCAAGCTCTTCCGCCTCCTCGAGCGGTGCGAGCTCGTCAAGTGGTCGGGCCGCGGCCTCGCCAACGCGAAGGTCGCACCCACCCGCCTGGCGACCACGGCCGTGCCGCTGCTGGCGGGCATCCTGGCGGCCATCGTCGGCAGCCTGCTCACCCGGCCGCCGAGCCGCGAGCGCACCGACCCCTTCTTCAAGAAGATCTACGTGCCCATTGGCCAGGACGACAAGCTCGATCTGCCGCTCGACGAGGCCGTGCCGCCCGCCAGGCGTCTGTGCACGGCCGGCGGCTTCTTCCTCGTGAAGCCCTCGCTCCAGAGCTGGCTCGGCTTCCTCATCACCCTCGCCATCTGCCTCGTCCTCGTCGGCCTCATGTTCCTGATGCTGGCGTAGATGGCTCGCCACGATTCGCAGTCATGGCGTAACGCCAGCGTCTCGCTGGCACCGACTTGGCCGCCGAGACGGCGGCGATACGAAGACGGCCCAGGCCTTCTCGCTAATCGGGAATCGTGGTGAGCCATAGAGCGTCCCGTTCGGCGTGCATGCGAAAGGGCCTGGCGGGGATGCGTCCCGCCAGGCCCTTGGTCGGTTCTCGCGTGCTGCCGCCTACTTCCTCTTGTTCTTGCGGCGGCGGCGGGCGATGGCCAGGGCAGTGGGCACGGCCAGCAGGCAGAGGGTCGCCGGCTCGGGCGACACATAGTAGTCCTCCACCTCGCCGAACGCAGCGAAGCCGGTCGAGGACGCCGCGGCGGCGCCGTAGCTGAGCCGCCAGCGCATGTATGTGCCCGGCCCGCCGCCCGAGTAGCCGGGCACCTCGATGGTCACTGCCGTGCTGCTGGCGCCCCAGGTGGACGGGTCGTAAGACTCTGAGACCACGTGGTCGTCGGGCTCTTCGAAGCTCCCGTCGCGTCCCCAGTCGAGCCACGCGTCGAGATAGAGGTTCGAGTAGGGATCCGATTCGGGGTGGTCGGGGTCCTTCGCGTAGCGGTCGGACTCCCAGTCGGCGACGGTCAGCACGGCGTGGAAGGCACCGTCGTCCCCGAACCATATGCCGTCTTCGTCGGCCCCGTCGCCATCGGCGCCCAGTCCGGGCGCACCGTCTGTCTCGCCATCCCAGCGCGTGCCCAGCCACTCGAAGTCGCCGATAGCGTGGCGGGCGCCGCCCGACGACAGCAGCGTGCCGTAGCTGTCGGGCGCGTCGCCGAAGTCCTCGGTGACGTCCTCGAGGCCCAGCAGGTCGCCGACCCACTGGAACGGGCCGATGCCGAGCAGCTCGCGCAGACGCAGGAACACCCACCCAAGCCGACGGCCGGGCGGCACGGGGGGATCGCTGTCCCTGCCGCCGAACCACGAGCCGTCCCAGGTCGGCGCATCGGGATCGGCAGGATCCCACCACCCGAAGGGCGGGCCGCCATGGTGACCATCACACCAGTCGGCGAAATCGGCGGAGGCAAGAGAGGGAAGCAGCAGGAGAGCCAGAGCCAGGACAAGCGCGCAGTTCCGCATCATAGATGCTCCTTCCAGAGCGCACACTCAACCCTATCCGGAGCAGGTGCCCTGCTACGGATGGCCCCCACCGAACAACTTTTCTGCCATCCGTCGTTACGGTCTCCGATCCCCGCTATTCACCTAGCAAATGCTGTGCCGGAAAGTGCTGTAGGTCACCGCGGAGGCGGCAGGCCGGCCGCGCGGAACCCATAAGTCACTGTTTGGCAACATCTTGTGGCCTCCATGTGGCAAGGCTGGCCGGGCGCGACGCGGCGCCGCTTGTCCGGCTCAGTCGGTCGGACTGTCCGTTGGAGCAGACAGATGGTGGAACCCGAGTCCAGCCTGGCGGCATGCGATGGCGGCACAACGCCCGGTCACGGGCGCCGAGCCCGTGACCGGCGCGGTCGCCGCCGTGCGGCCGCGGTCGCGCTGGTGCCCGGCGACGCGAGGGGCGACCGGCCACCTTACTCTATTTGACTGGGAGTCAGGCTCAGCGAAGGAGCGTCGCGCTGCCGCCTAGCAGTCCGTGGCAGAAGTCCTTCGCAGACGAGTGCGAGGGATTCGGGCCGAGGTCAAGGCGCGAGATCGCAGGCGAATCGGTGGATTCGTCGAGATCTCGCAACGCGGAGATCGGCCCGAAGACCCGCACGCAGTCCGAACGGACTTCTGCCACGGGCTGCTAGTTCCTGCGGCGCCGGCGGCGCCGGATGACGGCGAGGAGGGCGCCGCCGAGGATGAGGACCGTGGTGGGCTCAGGGATCACATAGTAGTCCTCGACCTCGCCGTACGACGACTCGCCGTACGACAGGCTGGCCGCCCCGTAGTTCAGACGCCAGCGGAAGTAGTCCCCTTGCGCGTGCGGCGCGAAGCCGGGGATCGTGACCTCGACCGTGGTCGAGGTCGCGCCACCCCAATCGCTCGGATGGAAGAGCCCTTCGTCTGGGTCGAGGGCGTTCATGCCGTAGCCGTAGACGTGCTCGTCGGGCTCGTCGAAGTCCCCGTCGGCATTCGCGTCCCACCAGGCATCCAGGTACAGGCCTCCCGTCAATGTGCCATCGTAGCGGCCTTGAGCGAGGGCGTCTGCGTCCACGCTGATGGTCACGGCGGCGATGCCAGTGTCCAGGTCGAACTCGACGCCGTCCTCGTCGTCGGTGTCAGCCTCGTCGTCGCCGTATGCCTTGTCGGTGGGCACTCCGTCGAGCTCCCTGTCCACCGTCTCGCCCAGCCATTCGTGCAGGGTGTTGCGGTGGACGGCGCCGTCGTTGTCGATGGTGGTCTTGTAGGTGTCTGGCAGGTCGCCGAAATCGGACGCGCCGAACGTACGGGGGGCATCCTCCTGGACGGCCAGCTCCTCGAAGCCGGACTCGGCGATGAAACTGCGGGGGTCGCCGGGGTCGGAATAGCCGCCGAAGTGGGCGTATGAGTACACATAGTCCTCGGGGTCATCCCCCGCATCGAGGAAGATGCTCTCAGGGATCAGAATCTGTACGTCCCCGCTGCCGCTGCCGGAGCCGACCGTGGCGGCGTCCATCAGCACGGTATTGCCGGCGTTGCCTTGGTCCATGTCGTATCGCAGGGCGCCCAGGGCGGGATACGGGGGGTCCGTGAGATGTGCCGTGTCGCTGACATACAGTTCCAGGGAGTCAAGGGACAGGTACGTCTTGCTCCCGCCCGGCTCGTTGACATCGAGGTAGAACTCGAAGTACCTCGTGCCATCGAGAACGTAGATGGGGATATCGCCGAGGAGGATATCGTGGGTGAACTGCGGGACACGCTTCGTGTCCATGACCTCGGCGACTTCGAAGTTCCAGCCCTGCTCGATGCCGGTCTTGTCGCCCTGGATGGACAGGAACGATTGGAGGTTCCCCGTTCCCGTCGGCGCGAGCGGATTGACGCGGAAAACGCCCTCGTTGATCGTCCCCGATGGGAGGGGGTCCGTGGCCGGGTTGTATGGGATGGCTAGATCGATGACGACGGGATCAGCC
>CAZDNN010000366.1:0-6649 GCA_964506385.1 uncultured Planctomycetota bacterium | reverse complement strand
TGACGCCAGAGGTGACCGGAAGCCGAATCGACGACGAGGACGACGACGACGACGACGAGGACGATGAAGAGGGATTACCGCTTTCGGGAGTCATGCTCGGCGCGCGTCGGGTTGTTTGACTCCAGCCAGAGACCTGCATATGATCCTGCATCCCAACCGCAGCGAGAAGGGCTTGGCGTGCGCGAGGACGTGGAGCTGACGGCGGAGGTGACTGAGGAGGCTGCGCGCCGCAGCTCGGTCACCGTCCGCTCCATCGCCATCGGCGCCGCGCTCATCCCGCTCACGTGCATGTGGGTCATCCAGACCGAGATCCTCTGGTACTCGAGCCAGCCGACCACCGTGTCGTTGATGCCCCACGTCGTCTTCATCCTCTTCTTCCTCACCCTCGCCAACCTGCTCGTCGGCAAGCTGCTGCCAGGCTCGGAGCTCAATCCGGGCGAGGTGCTGACCGTCTATGTGATGCTGACGATCGCCTCGGTCGTCTGCGGCCACGACAGCCTCGAGATCCTGACGCCTATGGTCTCCCACGGCTACTGGGGCGCCACCCCCGAGAGCGGCTGGAAGGAGAGCTTCCACTCCTTCCTGCCCCAGTGGGCGCTCATCGGCGACCAGGAGGGTGACCGCGAGATCATCCGTGGCTTCTACGAGGGCGGCTCGTCCATGTACCGCTGGGAGGTGATCAAGCTCTGGGGCCAGCCGCTCCTGCTCTGGGCGAGCTTCGTCTTCGCCCTGATCACCTCGCTCTTCCTGATCAACACGCTGCTCCGCAAACAATGGACCGAGAATGAGAAGCTCTCCTACCCCGTCATCCAGATCCCGATGGCGCTCAGCACGAAGACGAAGCAGTTGCTTTCGAGCAAGCTCCTGTGGTACGGCTTTGCGCTCGCGGCGGGCATCGACCTGCTGAACGGACTGGGCCACTTCTACCCGGCCATCCCCCAGATCCCCATCGTCCACATCGACAACCTGCGGGCCTACCTCACCGAGCGGCCGTGGAACGCCATGGGCAACGTGTGGTTCAGCCTCTATCCGTTTGCCATCGGCGTGTGCTTCTTCCTGCCGCTGGACCTGGCGTTCTCGTGTTGGTTCTTCTTCATCTTCTGGAAGCTCCAGCGGGTGCTGGCGAGTTGGTCGGGGTGGCAGATCCCCGGGCTGCCGTTCGTCAACGACCAGACGGCGGGTGGCTACCTGGCGCTGTGCCTGGTCGCGCTGTGGGTGAGCCGGAAGTACCTGAAGGACCTGTATCTGCGCCTGATCGGCGGCAGGTCGCCCGGCCCGACGGCGCGGGCGATCGCCTACGGCCTGCTGCTGGGCGGCGGGCTGTTCGGGCTGGGGTACCTGGTCACCGTGTGCCGGCGCCTGGGTGCCGTGACGCCGGTGCTGGTCGGGATCGCCGCTGTCGGGTTCGTCGTGCTGGGGTTGGGGGCGTGGGTGCTTCGCCGGGGGTTCCTCGGCGAGGCTGAGCCGACTCAGATAGACGACTCGGACGAGGCGATGCCGTACCGCGTGGCGGCGGTGCTGCTGCTGGTGTGCCTGGGGTACGTCGGGCTGTTCCTGCACTGGCTGGGGATGCGGTGGGAGGTCGTCCCGCTGTTCCTGGCCATCTATCTGGCGATCGCAGTGGCCATCGCGCGGATGCGTGCGGAGCTGGGTCCTCCGGCGCACGACCTGCACTATGCTGGGCCGGACCGGATGCTGGGGCGGTTCTTCGGCTACAAGGCGCTGGGGGGCCCGACGCTGGCGGCGCTGGCGCTGACGTGGTTCTTCAACCGCGCCTACCGCGGCCACGCCATCGCCCCGTCGCTCGAGGGCTACAAGCTGGCGCAGCAGACCAAGATGTCGGCGCGGCGGATGCTCATCGCCATGCTCATCGCGCTCGCACTCGGCATCTTCGCGGGCTTCTGGTCCATGCTCCACGTCGGCTACAAGCACGGGATGGAGGCGAGCGTGGTCGGGCCGGGCCACACGTTCGGCTTCGAGCCCTACCGCGACCTCCACGGGTTCATCAGCAGCCCGCTGCCGCCGAACACCGAGGCGACGATCGCCACGGGCGTGGGGGTTGGCTCCGCGCTCGTTCTGGCGGTGCTGCGCATGCGCTTCGCCTGGTGGCCCCTCCACCCCGTGGGCTACGCGGTGAGCGGGAGCTGGTCGATGGAGCAGCTCTGGTTCCCCATGTTCGTGAGCTGGGTGCTCAAGGCGATCATCCTGCGCTACGGTGGCGCCAAGGCATACAAGAAGGCGATCCCGCTCTTCATTGGCCTGGTGCTCGGCGAGTTCGTCGTCGGATGCTACTGGGGCATCCACGGCGCCGCCTTCGGTGTCCCGACGTACGATTTCTGGCCCTATTGACTCCATGGAGTACCCTGTCCGCACTCGTCCTCGTCCTCGTCGTCGTCCTCGTCGTCGATTGTGCCACCGATGGGGGCCTGCGGCGACAGCTCTGCTGCGTGAAAGGTACCTCCCCGATGCTCGCGATGTTCGACCATGAGAAGCTCGATGTCTACCAGCTCGAGCTCCAGTTCATCGCTTGGGCTGCGCCCTTTGTAGCCGAGGTAACGGCGCGCGCGGAGGCCAAGACGAGCGACATCGTGGACCATCTCAACCCCGCCAGCATCTCGGCGCTCTTCAACACGGCGGAGGGCAATGGGAAACGACAGAGACAGACCCGCGCCAAGTTCTTCGATGACGCGCGCGGATCGGTCGGCGAATGCGCCGTGGCGCTGGACGCTCTGGTGGCGCGCGAAGCGTGCACGGTGGAGGACATCCTCGGCGGCAAGGCGATGCTGATACGCATCTACCAGATGCTGACGAGGCTGGTGCAGCGGTACGACTCCGGCGGTAGCGTGGCCGAGGAAGAGGCGCAGTACAGGAGCGGGGCGGGAGACGAACGCGAGGCCGATCAGGCCAGCGGGAGCGGAATCGAGGACGAGGACGACGACGAGGACGAGGACGACTGAAGACAGGTGGTGAACGCGCCATGCGCTATGCGATCGCGGCAATCTGGATCCTGCTCGCACTCGCGGCCATCGTGCTGACGGTGGTGGCCGCGGCGCTGCTGAGCAATCCGACGCTCGTCGATCCAGGCCAGACGAAGGCGCAGATCGAGGACTATGAGGCCGTCGCGAAGACCGTCGAGGAGGAGAGCCTGCGGACGACTATCGGCGACCTCGCGAAGCTCGGCTCGCGGGTTACGGGCTACCCCGGCGCCAGGGCGGCGGCGGACTACATCGAGGCCGCCTTCGAGGAGATCGGCCTCGAGCAGGTGAGCAGAGATACCTTCCCCGTCGCCGTGCCGATCGATCAGGGGGCCGAGCTGCGCATCGAGGGGCGGGAGGCCCCAATCCAGCTCCACTGCCTGTGGCCGAACCTCGTGCGCACGCCGACAACGCCCATCGGGGGGATCAGCGGCCCCCTCATCTATGCGGGGCAGGCGCGGCCCCTCGACTTCAATGGCAAGACCGTCGAGGGCAGCCTCGTGCTGCTCGATGCCGACTGCGAGACGGACTGGCTGAATGCCTTCCTCCTCGGCGCCCAGGCCGTGGTGTTCATCGAGCCGGAGGAGCCGCAGCGGCCGCAGGCCGAGGCCAAGTTCCTCACCGTTCCAGCCAACACCCCCCGCTACTGGATCGGCCGCGAGCAGGGGAGGGCGCTCGTCGAGCAGGTCGCCGGCCAGGCTGCCATACAGGCGACGATCGAGGCGAGGATGGAGTGGGAGAATGTGGAGGCGGCGAACCTCGTGGCGTCGGCGCCGCCCGCCGATGGCAGCGAGGCCGAGGGCGTCGTGGTCTTCAGCGCCTACTACGACTCGATGTCCGTCGTGCCCGCCGCATCGCCCGGCGCAGAGCAGGCCTGCTCGATCGCCGCGCTGCTCGAGCTGGCGCGGACCCTCGAGCGGCTTCCGCTCAAGCGGCGGGCCGTCTTCGTCGCCATGGCGGGGCACTGCCAGGCGCTCGCGGGCATGCGCGACTTCGTCCGCCGCTACATGCTGCCGCGCGAAGGCGAGGATGACCCCGCACTGGACGTCGAGGCGTTCGTCGGCCTCGACCTGTCGAGCCACGCGCGCCGGGTGGGCCTCTTCTACAAGGGGCACCTCGTCGATCAGGGGGAGAGCAGGGTCCAGCCGTGGTTCTCGCACCTGGGCAAGCGCTGGACCGAGTGGGCCACCGCTTACTGCGAGGCGCTCGGCATCGAGCCCGACGCGGCGTTCGTGGACTGCATCAACTCGGAGCAGGGCCGCAACTGGCGCACCTACCTGCCGACCCCCATGGGCTTCGACGCCGAGCTGGCGCTGCTCGCCGGCCACGTCGGCCTGACCTTCTGCACCACCAACGACGCGCGCCTCACCATCGACTCCCCCCTCGATACCCCCGAGCGGGTGGACTTCGACAACCTGGCCGCCCAGGTGCGCCTGTTGTGCTGCGTGGTGCCGAACTTCTTCAACACCGCCGGCCCGTTCATCCGGAAGCCGCCGATCAACTACTGGACCCGCCTGGAGGCCCGCGCCGTCGAGTTTGACTTTCGGAAGGACTACCTGCCGAACGAGCCGCTCCCTGGCGCGCTCATCTTCGTGCAGGAGAAGGCGCCGAAGAAGTCGCTGTGCGGGATCCGCGGCGAGCCGATCCTCGTGGCCGACCACAACGGCGAGGCCGCCTTCGAGGGGCTGCCCGAGCGCCGCGCCGTCGGCTCGTGGCGCGCGACCATCTCGGTCGGCGCCTGTGTCCTCGACCCGTACAACGGCTCCATCATCTACGCGCCCGACCTCGGCCCCGAGGGCGCCAAGAACTACCCCATCCAGACCGAGATGAACGCCCCGGTCAAGAGCAACACCATCGTCTGCTTCCAGGGCCGCTCCCTCGCCATCTACGACCTCGCGGACCAGCGCTATTACATTCCCTTCGACACCATCACCGTCCTCGACGCGGGCACCAACTCCTCGCCCACCAACTTCGGCTACCTCCTGCCCCGGAACCCGCCCTGGATGTCGGCCACGGAGACCTGCTCGGTGGTCTTCGCGAGGCCGGGGTCGCGGCTGCGCATCCTCATGGGCGCCGGCCCCATCGGCAAGCGCCTGCTCCTGCTCAACGCGAGCGCGGAGAAGCCGCTCGGCGTGGGGTTCACCGTCGGCGAGGAGGGCGGGAGCATCCCTCTCACCCCCCTGCGCGCCGCCCGCGACATGTGGCTCCTGGACGAGGAGCGGGTTGCGCAGTTCCGCGCCCACGGCCTCGGCAATCCGCGGGTCAACCGCCTCCACGCGCGCGCCGCCCAGCAGCTCGACGCGGCGGAGGCAGCCCTTGCAGAGCGCCAGTACGCCGCCTTCCTCTCCCACGCCCGCGCCGGCTGGGCGCTCGAGGCGCGCATCTACCCCGAGGTGCTCGGCACGGCGAACGACGTGGTGAAGGGCCTGATCTTCTACCTCATCCTCGTCCTGCCCTTCGCCTTCTTCGCCGAGCGGCTGCTCGTCAGTGCGAAGACGATCCAGGGGCGGATCGGCGGCACGGCAGGGGCGTTCGTCGCCGTCTTCGCCCTGCTCGCCATCTTCCATCCCGCGTTCCGCGTGTCGATCTCGCCGATGATGATCCTCCTGGCGTTCATCATCCTGACGCTCTCGGCGCTGGTCCTGACGCTGGTGGTGCGTCGGTTCGAGGAGCTGATGGCCGAGCGTCGCGCGGCGGCGAGCGGCGTGCACGCGGCGGACATGAGCAGGATGAGCGCCGCGGTCACCGCCTTCCTGCTCGGCATCGGCAACCTGCGGAAGCGGCCCATCCGCACGAGCCTCACCGCCGCGACCATCGTCCTGCTCAGCTTCTCCGTCCTCTCGCTCACTGCTGTCGTCCAGTACCTCAAGCGCACCATCGTGCCGTACCCTGGGGTCGTCGCGCGCTACGAGGGCCTGCTGCTGCGGGGGCGGCAGTGGCAGCAGATCAGCGACATCGCGCTCGACTCCCTGCGAAACGAGTTCGGCGGGCCGGAGAACGTGGTGCCCCGGGCCTGGTACTACTCGGCCATGGTCGGCGAGCGCTCCTTCGTGGCCCTCAGGGGAGGGCCGGAGCAGCAGATCATCTACGCCACTGCGCTGCTGGGCGCGACGAAGGCCGAGCAGCACGTCACGAGGGCGAACGAGGCGCTCGTCGCGGGCAGGTGGCTCAGCGACGCCCGCCGCGAAGTGGTGCTGCCCACGGCGATGGTCGGAACCCTGGGCATGACGCCCGAGACCGCGGTCGGCGCGACCATCGAGTGCTTCGGCCGCAAGCTCGAGGTCGTCGGGGTGGTGGATGAGGAGAAGATGCGGGCGATCACCGACCTCGACGGGGAGCCGATCACGCCCGTGGACTACGTGCTCATGGCCGCGCGCCGCCGCGAGGAGGGACCCGCCGACCCCGACGAGCTCGAGGAGTACATCCATCTGACGGCGGACAGCGTGGCGATTGTGCCCTACGACTTCCTCATCGACGTGGGGGGCACGCTGCGGTCGATCGTCGTGCGCGCCTCGGACAAGACGCAGGTATCGAAGGTGCTCCAGGAGCTGATGCCGCGCACCGAGCTCACCCTGTTCGCCGGCCGCGAGGGCAGGACCGACCTGTTCAGCACACGTGGCGCCAGCACGATCACGGGCGCCGGCTCGCTGCTCGTGCCGACGCTGCTGGCGGCT
>CAZDNN010000365.1:0-6650 GCA_964506385.1 uncultured Planctomycetota bacterium | reverse complement strand
GTGTGGCACCACACGGCGCTCGTCTTCCGCGGCGCCTCGCTCGTCGAGGTCTACACCGACGGCCACAAGGCGTGGGAGACGCGCCTGCGTGGCCGCCCGTTCGAGGCGGCGGACAAGCTCCACGACCTGGCCATCGGCACCCGCGGCGGCGCGCCGATGCTCATCGACGAGGTCGTCATCCTGCGCCGCGCCCTCCTGCCCGACGACATCGCCCGCTACGTCGCCGCCCTCCGCCAGATGCACGCCATCGGCTATCCCTAGCCGGGGCGCCGCGCGCCCGCTCTCCCGAATCCCGTTTGACTTCTCAGCCCAGCGCGCTATGCTGCCGCGCCAGATCGGCGGTGTGGAGCCATTGGGGAGACCTCGGAGGCGATGCGATGATTCGGCTGAGCCTGGTCGGCGGGACGATGATCTACCACGGGAAATACTTCGGCCACATGTTCAACGGCTGCGCGGACCGCGCGCTGTGGGACGAGCATGGCTTCGGCGGCGACCCGGCCACCCGACGCCGCATCACCGAGGCCCGGGTCGTCAAGGTGTGGGACGAGAAGCGCGAGGACGCCGAGACCCTCGCCCGCGTCGTCGGCATCGACGAGGTGTGCGACGATATCACGGAATGCGGGCAGGACGTGGACGGCATCCTGATCGCGGACGACTGCACGTGCAAGCACTACCGTCACGCCGACCCGCTGTGGCAGGCCGGCAAGCCGATGTTCATCGACAAGCCGCTGGCGGGCACCATCGAGGAGGCCGAGGCGGTCGTGGCGAAGGCCGAGGCCCACGGCGTGCCGATCTTCTCGGCCTCGGGCCTTCAGTTCACCCGCGAGATCGACGAGGCCAGGCCCGAGATCGAGCAGCGCGGGAAGGTGATGTGCGCCGTCGCCGCGAATCCCAACGAGCTGGTCTTCTACGGCATCCACGGCCTCGCCATGCTCTGGCAGCTCTACGGCCCGGGCATCGAGAGCGTGCAGAACATCGGCGAGGGCGACCTCGACATCGTGAAGTACCGCTGGCGCGACGGCCACGTCGGCATCCAGGTCGGCCTCGAGGGCGGCAGCCCCGGCTGGAAGCTCACCGTCTTCTGCGAGAAGGGCCGCCTCGACATCCCCACCGGCGACGCCGACTACTTCTACTGGCGCGTCATGAGCCAGTTCGTCGAGATGGTCAGGAGCGGCGAGCAGCCACTCACGAACGACCAGATGCTGGAGATCATCCGGGCGCTGTGCCTGGCGAAGGAGTCGAGGAAACGCGGAACGGGGGAGGTGATGAGACTGGGTGGATGACCGGGGATGAGGCGAGTGTGGTTCCAGGTTCCGGGTTCCAGGTTCCTGGTGCCGGAACCCGGGGAGCGTGATCCCGCCTGCTCCTCCCGGAACCCGGAACCTGTAACCCGGAACCACCTCACTCGGAGCCCCGCCCATCCGTCCACCCCCGAACTGTGAAGGAGGCGCGTGCTTTGTTCAAGAGCTGCTGTCTCGGCTGCGGGCCGCGGGCGAAGGGCCACGCGGCGGCCTATCAGCATGTGACGAAGGCGACGCTGGAGGCCGTGTGCGACATGAACGAGGAGCGGCTGGGGGCCTTCGCCGACGAGTTCGCCATCCCGCGCCGCTACACCGACGTCCGCGAGATGCTGGAGAAAGAGAAGCCCGAGCTGCTGCACGTCGTGACCCAGCCGACGCAGCGGCTGGAGTTCTTCGCACTCGCCGCCGACTGTGGCGTGCCCGCGGTGCTGGTGGAGAAGCCGCTGTGCCTCGACGCCGAGGACTTCCTGGCGATCCGGGCCTTCGGCGCGAGCCACGACCTGAGGATCTGCGTGAACCACCAGCTTCGCTATCACCCGAAGACGCTCGAGCTGCTGGAGATCGTGCGGAGCGGCGCGATCGGCGAGGTGCGCCTCGTGGACGGCAGTGCGCGCTATCCGCTCGCGGGCCAGGGTACCCACGTGCTGAACCTGATGCTCGCCTACGCCGACGCGCGGCCGAAGCGCGTCTTCGGCCAGGCGAGCGGCTTCCGCTGCTGGATCCCCTCGCACCCGTGCCCCGACTCGGCCATCGGCGAGATCATCTTCGACACCGAGGCCCACGGCATCCTCGCCTGCGGCGACAACGCGCCCGTCGTCCACGACCCGAAGGTGGACTGGATGCACAAGCGCGTCGCTGTCTACGGCACCCAGGGCTTCGTCCACTGGACGATGGACTCCTGGGAACTGTGTACGCCGGACCGCGGCTACCAGCACGGCGAGAAGTCCTACGCCGACGAGGACATCCTGGGCCAGGCGGCGATGACCGACGCCATCTTCGGCTGGCTCGACGGCGGCGAGCCCCACGCCAACCGCCTCGAGGTCTCCCTCGCCGAGTGCAACACCGTCCTGGGCATCTACCACAGCGCCCTGACGAGGACCGTCGTGGAGCTGCCCTTCGAGCCGGAGGGCAGCTACCTGAGGGAGTTTGGGAAGGTGCTCCAAAGGGGATGAATGGATGGGTGGATGGCTGGGAAAGGCCACACGGTTCCGGGTTGCGGGTTCCGGGTTCCAGGATGGAAAGGGCGGGTCACGCCTCCCAAGCTTCACCGCCAGGAACCTGAAACCCGGAACCTGTAACCCGGAAACCCAGCGCCTGCCGCCGGCCGCCTCCACAACCATCCACCCATCCAGCCATCCATCCATCCACTCCACTTCGCTGGAGGATCCACGCATGTTCAAGAGCTGTCTGCTGGGCTGTGGCGGTCGCGCACGCGGCCATGCCGATGCGTACCGCTTCGTGACGAAGGGGCGGCTGGAAGCCGCCTGCGACATGAACGAGGAGCGCCTGCACCCCTTTGTGGAGAAGTGGGAGATCCCCCGCGCCTACACCGACCTGGACGAGATGCTCGTGACGGAGAAGCCCGACCTGCTGCACGTCGTGACCCAGCCGCAGCTCCGCGTCGAGCTGCTGACCGCGGCCTGCGAGCATGGGGTGCCCGCCGTGCTGGTCGAGAAGCCGCTGTGCCTGGACGCCGAGGACTTCAACGCCATCGCCGCGCTGGGCGAGACGACGCAGACCCGCATCTGCGTGAACCACCAGCTCCGCTTCCACCCGCAGACCCTCGAGTTTCTGGAGCTGGTGCGGAGCGGGGCGATCGGCGACATCCGGCTCATCGACGCGAGCGCCCGCCTCGGCCAGGCCGGCCAGGGCACCCACATCCTCAACCTCGTCTTCGCCTACGCCGATGCCAGGCCCAACCGCATCCTCGCCCAGGTGAGCGGCGGCACGAAGTGGCTGCCAGGCAACCATCCCTGCCCCGACGAGTCCGTCGCCGAGATACAGTTCGATAACGGCCTGCGGGCCGTCTTCTCCTGCGGGCAGAACGCCCCGGTCTGCGGCGACCCGGCCCGCGACCACATGCACAAGCGCATCGCCGTCTACGGCACGACGGGCTTCGTCCACTGGATGATGAACGCCTGGGAGCTCTCGACGCCTGAGGGCGGCTACCGACGCGGCGAGAAGAGCTACGGCGAGGAGGACGTCCGAGGGCAGGCGGCGATGACCGACGCGATCTTCGACTGGCTCGACGGCGGCGGGCCGCACCCGAACCGCCTGGAGGTCTCGCTGGCCGAGAGCAACACCGTGCTCGGCCTCTACCAGAGCGCCCTCGACCAGCGCCCGGTCGAGCTGCCCTTCGTGCCCCGGGGGAGCCTGCTCGCCGGCCTGCGCGAGCGCCTGTGAAGGAGAGCGCCCGTGCGCGTGCTGGTGACAGGGGGGACGGGATCGGTCGGCCGGGCCGCCGTGGCGCGGCTGGTGGCCAGCGGGCACGACGTCCTCGTCGTCGGCCGTCGGCCGGACATGGACGCGCCGGGGGCGGCGTACGCGGTGTGCGACATCACGGACTTCGCGGGGGTGCGCGAGGCGGTCCGCGGCTGCGACGCAGTGGTGCACCTCGCGGCGGTGCCGTCGCCGGGCGGCGTGCGCGGCCCGGAGCTGTTCCGCGCGAACGCCCTGGGCACATTCCACGTCTTCGAGGCCGCGGCGCAGGAGGGGATCCGGCGGGTCGTGCAGGCCAGCTCGATCAACGCCTTCGGCGCCTTCTTCGGCGTCGTGCCCCTCGAGCCGCGTTACTTCCCCATCGACGAGGAGCATCCCACCTATACGACCGACCCCTATTCGTTCTCGAAGGAGGTGGTCGAGCGGATCGCCGATTACTACTGGCGGCGGGAGGGGCTTTCGAGCGTGTCGCTGCGCCTGCCGGGCGTGCGGCGCGCGCCGACGGACCCGCAGAAGATCGAGCGCTGGCGCCAGCGCCGCGATGCCGCCCGGGCGCTCGTCGGCGAGCTGGCTGCGATGGACGAGGCCGCGCGCCTCGAGCGCCTCCGGCCCATCCGCGAGTGGGCCGACGCGTACCGCGCCCTCCGTCCCCACGAGCCCGGCGCCGAGGCCCGCGGCGCGCGGGCGCTGCCCCGGCCCGACGGCCCGCTGCTCTGGGTCTACATCCAGCGCTTTGACTTCTGGGCGATCGTTGACGACCGCGACTCGGCGCAGGCGATCGAGAGGGGGCTCACGGCCGACTACGAGGGCAGCCACGCGCTGTTCGTCAACGACCGCCACAACGCGCTCGGCTGCGACACCAGGACCCTCGCCAGGCTCTTCTTCCCAAAGGTCCACGAGTGGAAGCGGCCCGTGGCCGGCTCGGAGTCGCTGGTCAGCATTGCGAAGGCGGAGGAGCTCATCGGGTTCGACCCCGAGCACCCGGTGGGCGGGTGGTAGGCGCGGTCGCCTCGGGCACGTAACAGGGGACCACGCGGGAGGCGCGATCCCCTGTCGGCATGCGAGGGCCCGGGCCGCTCAGTAGCGCGGGCGGTCGCCCCGTGGGCGGTCGCCGCGGGGCCGCGCGACGTTGACAGTCAGGCGCCGTCCGCCGCAGTCGTTGCCGTTGAGGGCCTCGATGGCCTCCTCGGCCTCACCGTCGTCGGTCATCTCCACGAAGCCGAAGCCGCGCGAGCGGCCGGTATCGCGGTCCATGATTACCTTGGCGGACCGGACCTCGCCGTATGCCTCGAACATGGTGCGGAGCTCCGTGTCGTCGGTCGAGTACGGCAGGTTCCCTACGTAGATGTTCGTCATAATCTCCAGAACCTTGTCGATGCAGCCGGGACCAAGGCGTGGGCTGGGGGCGGCCGGGCCGCGCCGCCGCCGGCGCGGGGGCCACGTTGCAGCAAGGTCGATTGCTCTCCTCTCGAATGCGGCTCGCCACCCACCCTCGGCCTGGACCGGGGCTGCATCTGGTCCTCGCGCGGCGCAGGCGCCGCGCGCCGTCTTCTTCCTACCCACAGCTCGTCTGTCGGAGGCGTGTCCGCCGGACGGCGGACCGGGGTGCCCGGCGAGAACGTGAGGCAGAGGCGGAAGGCCAGGATGGGTGCTGTTGCCTGCCAATTCCTAAAAACGAATGCCAGCCCAGCGGCGGGCCTCCACCCGCCACGCGCAGATTATAGTGACCCCAGCCAGGGGCAGTCAAGAGAATTCCCTCCTCGCATGGGGGCGCGGGCGCTACCAGTGGTGGATCATGTGCCCGTGGCTGGGGAACCAGATGACGTCGACGACGAACCCCAGGACGATGCCGATTACGTAGCCGAGCAGCATGCCGAGGAAGAAGGGCCGCGCCTTGCGGAAAAGCTGGATGCCGCCGACCTTCAAGAGGATCAGCTTGATCAGCCACGTCAGGAAGATGGTGAAGGCGCACGACGAGATGGCCCAGCCCCCGGCAAAGCACAGGCCGATCGGGTGTAGCGGCCACCAGGCGAAGCGGTACTTCAGGAAGCTCAGCACCAGCATCACCGCGGCCCCGATGCCCAGGTGGGTCAGGCGCGCCCAGCTCGGTCCCGTGGGGTTGCGGATCTTCTGGACGTACTGGGTGAAGAAGGCGATGTTCCCGCCGCGGATCTCCCAGCAGCCTGTGGTCGTGCCGCCCTTGCGGTAGCAGATAGACAGAGTGAGGTAGAGGGCCACGGCGAATGCCGCGATGCAGGCGAGCGCCGTGCCCCAGGTGATGACGCGCGACCGCCCTCGCAGCTCGCCGCCGACGCGGTGGGTGTGGATCATCGCGGTCGAGAGCACGGGCTTGTTGTCGCACCAGATGGCGAAGGTCGAGCAGATCGCGATGAGGCCCGCCGGGCCGATGAAGTCAGGCCCCAGCGTGTAGGCGGCGAACGTGTGGGGCGTGATCGGCGCCCGCACGTAGATCAGGCCGCACTGCGCCACGATCTTCCCGACCCCCACGTAGACCGCCACGAACCCGATCCCATACACCAGGATCGTCACCCACCCCATCCCCAGCCGGTGCATCCACGCCGCGACGAACACCACGCCGACGAGCAGCCCGATCACCGCGGAGCGGTAGCTCAGCGGCTCCCGCGAATCGTCCACCTCGCACTTCGGGTCGACGGCCTTGCGCAGCACGTCGAGCAGGTGGCCCCGCGCCATCCACAGGCCCAGAGCCACGAACACCAGAAACGCACCCTGCTCCTGCCACGTGATGATCGGCGACATCCCGCTCCACATGTCCCCCCGGCCGATCGTCCAGCCCATCCGGTTCTGCACACCCGCCTGGATGATCGCCAGCGCGTGGAAGAACCACACGCTGAAGAGCACCTCGAGCGGCGTGAGGAACGCGAAGCCCAT
>CAZDNN010000364.1:0-6663 GCA_964506385.1 uncultured Planctomycetota bacterium | reverse complement strand
TTGGATGGGTGGATGATTGGATGAGTGGATGGCAGGCCGTGGAGCGGGAACCTGCTGACCTCCGACTTCTGGCCTCTGCCTCCTGCCGACTTTGGCTGCGGCCGAAGGCCGCGGTGGGAGGGCCTCTGGAACTGAGCCTTGAAATCCCAGGTCGCCTCGTGTACCCTCCGTGAAGCTCGCCGACGCGAAGGCGACGTTCGCTGAGATGTGACCGAAGACCGCGATGGGTGCTGAAGGAACGAGTGCTTGACCGAGAATCGTGGCGCCGCATATGGGTTCTTGCCGCTGACCGTGCTTCTCGCGCTCTGCCCCGCCCTCTTCGCCGCGCCTGCGGACCCTGTGCCCGTGGGCGCCTCGCTGCGCGCGCGGTTCGACGAGAAGGGGGTCTGGCGGCTCGAGAGCGACCAGGGCGTCTTCTTCGTCCGCTGCGGCCTGCGGCTCTGGACGAAGGCGGGCTTCGTGCACCAGGCGTCGGCCCGCGCGGTCGAGGAGCCCGGCGACGGGCCGGCGGGACGGACCTTCCACGGCGTCCTGCGCGTCCGCAGCCGCATCATCCACTACTGGCAGACGGCGACGCCCACGCCCACGGGCCTGCTCGTGCAGTATGCTGCGTACGCGCCCGACTGGGCGGAGGGCGATGAGCTGGCCGCGGGCTTCGACCTGCCTGTCAGCACCTTCGGCGGCGCGTCGTGCACGCCAGCGGGCGGGAAGGCGCTCGTCCTGCCCAAGGCGAAGCCCGCTCAGCCGCGCCTCGTCGAGCGTGACCTCGCGGGCGTCGTCCTGCGGCGCAACGGCGTGACCCTCGCCATCGGGCGACGGCCGACCGGCAAGATCATCGTGCAGGACGGGCGGGAATGGAAGGACCCGTACTTCCACGTGCTCCTCTACGCGACCCAGGCCGCCGGGGATCCGCCTGGGGTGCGCTCGGTGACGTTTCATCTCAACGCGGGGCCTGCCCCTGCGGCGCCCGTTATCGCGGCCGTTGTGCCGGGGGCGGGCAGCGTCCCGTGCCATGGCGTCCACGAGACCGAGGTGCATTTCTGGGCGCCCTGCGAGCAGCCGTTCCGCGGCGACGTGCGGGTCTGGGCGAAGGTGGCGACGCCGACGGGCCGGCGCTACACCGCACGGGGCTTCTACACGCGAGACTTCGAGGTCGTGCGCGAGGGCGAGGCCGAGCGCCTCCGCCCGGTCGGCCACGGGCGCTGGCGGCTGCGCATCACGCCGACGGAGCCCGGGGTTCATCACTATCTGCTGAAGGTCGCGACGGCGGCGGGCGAGGTGATGGCGCGACCGATGGCGTTCTCGGCGGTGCCCTCCCCCACCCAGCAGTTCCTCCGGCCGCCGACCCGGCAGACGCGGTACCTCGAGAACTCGGCCGGCCGCGCGGTGTTCCTCATCGGACACAACTACTGCTGGCCCGCCACGAAGACGCCCGCACGGGAGCTGGACGCCGCGATCGACAAGATGGCCGGCTCAGGGGTGAATGCCACCCGTCTGTGGCTGTGCTCCTGGGGCCTCGGCATCGAGGGGACGCGGCCCGACGCCTATCGCATGGGCGATGCCTGGCTGCTCGACCGCGTGCTGCGGCGCGCGCGGGAGCGCGGGGTCTACGTCCAGCTCTGTCTCGACAACTTCACCGACCTCGCCGCCGAGGCGAAGGCCGCCGCCAATCCCTACCTCGCCCGCAACGGCGGACCCTGCGCACGGGCCGCCGACTTCTTCTCGCTGCCCGCCGCCCGCGCGCAGCATCAGCGGCGCCTCGACTACCTCACCGCACGCTACGCCGCCTTCACCAGCCTCCTGGCCTGGGAACTGTGCAACGAGATGGACTACGCGACCGCCGACCGCCGCGACCCCGCCCTGCTCGCCTGGGCACGCGCCGCCGCCGCGCGCCTGAAGAAGCAGGACCCGTACGGCCACCCCGTCACGGCTAGTCTCGGCATCGGCTCCCGCTGGGCCGAGCTGTGGGAAAGCCCCGAGATCGACCTCGTGCAGACCCACGCCTACATCCACCGGCCCGTCTACGTCCGCGACCGCACGGAGCTGGACGCCGCGGCCCTCGTCCTCCGCCAGGCCGACGAGCACGCCGCCTGCCGCAAGCCGCACGTCGTCGCCGAGTTCGGCTTCCTCGGCACTACGGACTTCAATCCCCTCAACGACGCCGACAGGACGGGCATCCACCTCCACAACGCGATCTGGGCCTCCGCCCTCGGGGGCTGCGCGGGCACGGCCATGAGCTGGTGGTGGGAGGGCTATCTGCCCCGCAACGACCTCTACTACCACTACGTCGCCCTCGAGCGCTTCCTGCGGGGCGAGTCCCTCCCCAACGCCGACTGGCGCCCCATCCGCGACAAGGGCGGCGATGTCCGCGTCCTCGGCCTCAAGGGGCGGGACGCCGCGTTCCTCTGGGTGCAGCATCGCGACAACCGCTGGTACCGCCGCCTCGTCGAGGAGCGCAAGGCCGCGCTGCTCGCCGCCACCACCATCCCGCTCAGCGGCCTCGACCCGGGACGCTACCGCGTCGAATGGTGGGACACCTACGCCGGCCAGCCCATCACACACACCCTCGCCGGCACCGCCGACGGCTCCCTCACCCTTCGCGTTCCCGCCGGCCACCCCGACATCGCCTGCAAGCTCACCCGCATCGGCGACTAGCCCCCCAGAACGAACGCCGGGCACGCAAGCCGAAGCTCGCGTGCCCGAGCGGGAATCCCTGTGTTGCTGTCTCGGCTCTGTTGTCCTCCGCCCTACCAGTCGTCGCCGTCGCGGACGCCCAAACTGCGCAGATCGGTGCCGCGAGGCAGCGAGACGAGATAGGGCGAGCGAACCGGAGTCGCGTTGTTACGGCGGCGGCACTTCTTACAGATGCGGTGGCAGCGATCTGTCCACATTCTCTTGCCGCACCCCAGACAGGTCATCCACTTCTTGACGGTATCCGGATTCGCCATCTGCTTCCGCATCTCGGGGTTCTCCTTGGGCTTTTTTTCGTTTGGGCCGTCACACTTTTCACTTGACAAGTAGCAATTCTCGTGCCGGAGGCGTATGGCGCGGGCCCGGGCTGGGGCTCGCTGCTCACATGTCACGAGCAGTGCAGGACTTAAGGCACTGCTATGGCCTTGCTCGCTTCCGCTCCTTTCCTGCTGCAAGCGGAAGAAGCGCTCCGGATGGTGCGCAAAAGCGCCGCAATCCGTAGCGCTTTCCACGTCTGGAAGGGCCTGATGGCGTCGCAGATTGACTCCGCGCGCCCCACGCGGTAGAATCCCTCGGAACCATGACCCACGCCTCCCCTCGGAGACCGCCCACCGATGAAGGCCGTGACCGTCGTCGGCGCGCGACCACAATTCGTCAAGGCCGCGCCGCTCTCCCGCGCACTCGACGCGTGCGGCGTCGCCGAGGTCCTCGTCCACACCGGCCAGCACTACGACCCCGCCCTCTCCGACGTCTTTTTCGACCAGCTCAAGCTCCGCCGGCCCGACCACCATCTCGGCATCGGCTCCGCCACCCACGGCACTCAGACCGGCCGCATGCTCGCCGCCATCGAGGCCGTCCTCTTCGCCGAGCGGCCCGACGCCGTCATCATCTACGGCGACACCAATTCCACCCTCGCCGGCGCCCTCGCCGCCGCCAAGCTCGGCGTGCCCATCGCCCACGTCGAGGCGGGGCTCCGCAGCTTCAACCGCACGATGCCCGAAGAAATCAACCGCGTCGTCGCCGACCGCCTGTCGCAACTCCTCTTCTGCCCTACACATACGGCAGTCGCCAACCTCGCCGCCGAGGGCATCACCCACGGCGTCCACCGCGTCGGCGACGTCATGTACGACTCCGTCCTCTACAACGTCGCCCTCGCCGAGGCCGCCGCCGACCCGCTTGACGCACTCGGCCTCTCCCAGCGCGGCTACTACCTCGCCACGGTCCACCGCGCCGCCAACACCGACGACCCCGCCCGACTCGCCACAATCGTCGCCATGCTCGCCGAACTCGACGCCCCCGCGATCCTACCCCTCCATCCCCGCACCGCCAAGGCACTCGACGCCGCCGGCATCCAGCCGGGCGGCGCCATCCGCGTCATCGGCCCCGCCCCCTACCTCGACATGCTCCTCCTCGAGCGGGGCGCACGCGCCGTCATCACCGACTCAGGCGGCGTCCAGAAAGAGGCCTGCTTCTTCGCCGTCCCCTGCATCACCCTCAGGGCCGAGACCGAGTGGGTCGAGACCGTCGAAGGCGGCTGGAACGTCCTGGTGGACGCCGACCCCACCGCCTTCCGCACCGCCATCGACGCCCTGGCCGCCTGGGACGGTGCTTCGCCGCCCTTCGCCGCCGGGGCCGCAACTCCTTCGATTAGCGAGCTTTACGGCGACGGCCGTGCCGCCGAGGCCATCGCCGCCATCCTGCTGAGCAGCCTCGGCGGCGACTAGCCCACGCCCCCCTCCATGAAGCGCAGATCACGCCAAGAACGGCGCAATTCACGACACTTCCATATCCCATTGCCATGTATACACATGCGGCAATTGGCAGCGCGCACGGCTCTCCCGCAGTGGGCGCAGCGCCAGCAGAGGGACGGAAGCCGAGCCAACGCCGCTACGCCGGAGGGTAAGACGACCAAGTAAGAACGGCCCGAATCGGTAAGACGCTGCGCAAGGCGGCGGGCCTCCCGGAGACTGGACGCGGTGGACAAGGTGGACCGGGTGGACGAGGAGAATGGGGGCGCCGGGCATGGCACAGGAGGCCATGGGCCGACACGGCCTGCACACAGGCGGCGCCGCCCGCCCCCTCCCCCCGCGCAGACGACCTCCCTGCGGTCGTCGCCGTCGAGATCCGCTGCCGCGACACCGCCGTGCTGGTGCTCGTAGATCAGGCTCATCCCACGTCCTGGGATCGACCAAAGCTCCTCGACGCCCTTCCCGGACGGCGACACCCTGATGGCAGACACCCGCCCCCACGCCTTCGGCGCTACGACGACCGAGCGTCCGCTGCCCGCCAGGTCTGCCACGATGGGCGGACCGACCAGCTCCCGAGGACCCGGCCGCGTCCAACTCGCCAGCTCCGGCCCGCAGTCCCCGCTCCGCACGACCGGCACGGTCAAGGTCCGCCTGGTCTTCGAGGAGACCGGCGTCGCCGTTGCCCACCACCTCGACTGGCAGCCGGCGGAGACCCGGCCCGACAGCACGTGGTCGGCCACCCTCGAGCGCATCCCGGCAGGCGGCCTCTACCGCCTCGAGACCCACTTCAACCCGACCGACAACCTGGCGGGCGAGTGGTCGGCTCGCGGCGACAACACGGTGCTGCTCGGACTCGACTGGGCGCCCGTCGGCGACACCGTCGTCCACGGCGCCTGGGGCACAGACCCTGCGATGGCGCCGATGGACGTCGAGCGGGTGATGCCGATGCTGGGGTTCTATGCGGTGAGAGTCGAGTGACGGGGGAGGAGTGGATGGGTGGAGAAGTGGATGGGTAGATGGGTGGATGATTGGGTGGGAGGAGGCGGAGGCGAGTAGGCGCGAGGCCGTCGCTATGCGCCGAGCAGGATCGTGAAGCCCGCCTGCTCGAAGTGGTGGTCGGCCGTCAGAGCCTCCGTGATGCCGTTGTCCCGCATGACCACGAACGAGATGCAGTCGGTCAGCGACCAGTCCTTGTCGGGCCTTCGCACGTAGAGCCGCCATCCGCGCTCGAGCAAGTCCGTCGAGGGCGGCAGGATCTCGCAGTCGGGATCGGCGCGAAGCGCCTCAACCAACTCGACGACGTGGCGTCGATGCGCGCGGTGCGACAAGGCATCGGCCACCTCGGTGAGCACCGAGGCGGTCGTCACCGTTGTGCCCCCGAATGAGTCGGCGAGAGCTTCCGCCCTCTCGTGGCACTCGTCGCGTCGGTTCAGGAGCGCCAGGTAGTAGAATGAGTCGGCGAACCACACGCTCACTGCTTGGGCTTCCCATGGGCGTAGAAATCGTGGTTTCTCGCCAGATCGGGCGGGCCGTCGATGGTGCCGATCACATGGCGCAGCTTGTCGGCCTGTGTCGGGCGGCGCTCATCATCGGTGAGTTCCACCCGCACCGAGGCGCCCTCCGGCAGATCGGCCGGCTCGTCGAGCACCACCACGCCATTCTCCACGTGGCCGCGATAAGTCATGGCTCCGTCTCCTCATCGTCCCTGCCGTCCCCCCCATTATAGCCGGCGGATGCGTGGTTTGCACGCAGGAACCCGACGCTTACAATGGGCGGCCGACGTGGTGACTGGATGCTGGATGCTGGATACTGGATACTGGATGCTGGATGCTCGCAGGCCCGCGTTCATCCTCTATCGAACATCCACCCATCGATTCCGCCACTTGCACCGCGCTACTGAGGCCCGCTCAACCAATGCTCGACCCCGCGCTCGTCAACTGGAGGCGCCTGAGCCCTGGCGCCCGACCGCGCGCTTCTCCCGGCTGGCCCCCTCCGGCCCCCCTGCGGCCAGCGGCCGAACAGACGCCCTCATTCCCCTGCACCGGCACGTGGCCGGCAGTGACGAAGGGCGACCAGGCCGTCCCGGAGACCTGCCCAGAGGCGCCCGGGCCGTCGGCGCGTGCCGGCGGCCCGGCCTTCTGCAAAGGCGATGCTGGCCGGATGGAGGCCGCCTTAGCAGCCCGTGGCAGAAGTCCGTTCGGACTGCGTGCGGGTCTTCGGGCCG
>CAZDNN010000363.1:0-6669 GCA_964506385.1 uncultured Planctomycetota bacterium | reverse complement strand
TCATCATACCAAGGAGCGATTCCGGCGTCCTTCATTTTGGCGAAAGTCGAGCTAAGTCCTGCTATGCTCATGTGATACCGAGTCTTGGCGCAGGAGGTGAAGGGCTGCGAGGGTTGCTCAGGGAAGGCAGGAGATACCCCATGGCGGTTGGTGGTCCCGCCTTCAGGCGGTCTTCCGGCGAGGGGGCTTTCCGCAACAGGCACGAGATGGGGGCGGGGACGCTGCGGGGAGATCGGCCGCGGGTCAGGCCGGCCTTTCGAGCAGGCCGCGTCGGCGGAGCCAGTCGGCGCAGCGGCGGGGCCAGCTCGACAGCACGGGGTCGTCGGGCGCGAGGCCGAAGCCGTGGCCGCCGCGCTCGTAGATGTGCAGCTCGGCCTGGATGCCAGCCTTCCGCAGCGCCAGGTAGAAGAGCACGCTGTTCTCGGGGAGCACCGCCTTGTCGTCGCCGGCGTGGACAATGAAGGTGGGCGGGGTGCTGGTGTTGACGTGGCGTTCGGCGGAGAGCAGGGTGCGGAGCTTCTCGGTCGGCTCGTCGCCGAGCAGGTTGGCGATGGCGTGCTGGTTGCCGTGGCGGGCGGAGAAGGTGATGACGGGATAGGCGAGGATCAGGAAGTCGGGGCGGCTGCTGACGCGATCGACGGGGTCCTCGGCGCCCGCGTTCCCCTCGTTCCAGCGCGTGGCGGTAAGTGCGGCGAGGTGGCCGCCGGCCGAGAAGCCCAGGATCCCGATGCGGCCGGGGTCCACCAGCCACTCCTCGGCGCGGTGCCGGACCATGCGCACGGCGCGCCGCGCGTCCTGGAGCGGCGCCGGCTGGCGGTAGCGCGGGGCCACACGGTAGCGCAGGACGAAGGCCGTGACGCCCAGGGCGTTGAGCCACGCCGCCACCGCCTCGCCCTCGTGGACGAGCGCCAGGTGGTCGTACCCGCCGCCCGGGCATACGATGACGCTCGTGCCGTTCATCTCCTCCTTCTTCAGCGAGTAGACGTCGAGGGTCGGCTTGTCGGCGTCCTTGTCGCCGAGGGCGCCGGGCGCGCCGCCGGGCCAGACGGGCTCGACGGACGGGCCGGCCGCCTCCGGCTCCTCCTCAGGCCTGGCGATGTGGATTGGCTTGGCCGCCGGCCGCTGTATGGGCGGGCCGAACGGGTCGTCGGGGCTCATGCGCCGTGTCCTTCCTCGCGTGCGTCCGTCCTCTGCCTCATCCTACCGCGGCCTTTGGCCGCGACCCAAGAGGAAAACTCGGGCTGGGCACACTAGAGAACAAAGCCAACTCCGTTGGTTTTGTTCGTCTCTTCCAAAGGGCCGCGGGGCACCCCTTGCCCACGCAAAGCAAGGCTTACGGGATCGATCCGCCTTCGCGAGGCGACGTAGCCGCTTCGGCGGAGTCGGCCCGCAAAGCCGCTCGATCCCATAAGGTGTGCCCAGTCCGAGTTCTCCTCGCCCCAACATGCGCGCAAGATGCGCTAGAAGACTCTACCACAGACCGGCGCCGCCGTCTCGCCTGGCCGGCGACGCCCCTTCCCACTGTAGCCATTCCCTTCCCGCGCGTCAACGCCGCTCCGCGACGGGCCGGCCGCCGTAACGGCGACGAGCCTTGCCGAGTTGCACAACTCGTGGGCGTTTAGAGCTCGGTGCCCTTCCCGTCCAGCCAGGACCCGCGGCGCAGGCCCTCCCGGAGGCTTCCGCGCCTCCGGGAGGGTACGAGGGCGAAGCCAGGCCCAGTACCGCTCGCGCCTCTGTCGAAGGCTCAGTGACGTCCCCTACCCTCCCGGAGGTGTGCAACCTCCGGGAGGGCAGAGGCGGCCGTTCCCGGTGCTGCACTCACGGAACCCTGCCAGCTACGCTCCTCGCTCAGCATCCAGTATCGAGCATCGAGTGTCCAGCAGTCGTGGAGTGCGCGGGCGAGGGCGGCTGGTTTCGGGTTCCAGGTTACGTACCGAAGGTGTGGCATCAATCAGAAGCAGCCTCCATCCACAGCCCAGACGGTGGCCGACGATGAAGAGGGTGGCAGTGGGGTGGCCGCGCCGCATCGAGTCAGTGGGGTTTTCCGAAGCGGGACCGATGAGGAGCACGATTCAGATTCAGCGCATCCCCGGCCTCGCCGCCGAGTACTGGGCGACGTAGCCCGAAAGGCGCGCCCGGCGGTGCGAAGGGCACGAGGCAGCGCGACGCGAGCGGCCATGGGCTCCTGCTGCTCGCCAAGAACGCTTACCGAGAGGTGAGGGCGAGGCAGAAAGAAGATCTCCGCCACCGCCTTTGCCTGGCGAGCTGGCCATATGAGGAAGCCAAGGCCTGCGCCGCCCTGGAGCAGCTTCTGCTGCCTCGCCCTCTGAGAGAGAGACAGCGTGCAGGAAGGCGTCCCCGTTGCCTGCGGCGGCGGGCCCACACTTCGCTGAAGTGATACGACGGGGGACATTTTGCCCGCCAGCATTCTCAACGTTCACCGCATCGGGATCGCGAGAAGCTGGCCGCCCGTTTGACGCTCCCTCGGTGCGGCGCTAGGATGCGGGCACCGACCGATGGAGACGGCGATGGTGCGTGCGAACCCGGTCAACGACGGGGCAGAGCAGGGGAGCGCGCTGGCGGGGATGGCGCGGGGGGCTACGCTGCGCGCGGTGGCCGTGGGCGCCGTGCTGTGCGCCCTTATCGGGGTGGGGACGCCGTACGCGTGCCACGTGATGCACGCGAGCTATATGGCGCTCGATTTCAGCACGCCGGCCGCGGTGTTTCTGTTCTTCGTGCTGGTGTTCCTCGTCAACGGTGCGTTGCGGGCGATCTGGGAGCGGCTGGCGCTGACCTCCGGCGAGCTGCTCGTGGTGTTCGTGATGATGGCCGTGGGCTGCGCGATCCCGACGATGGGGCTCACGGGCTATCTGCTCTCGACCATCGCCGCACCCTTCTACTACGCCGCGCCAGAGAATCAGTGGGCCGAGATCCTGCTGCCCCACGTCCCCAAGTGGCTCTACCCGCAGGACCCCCTGGCGGTGCGGTGGCTCTACGAGGGTCTGCCGAGGGGCGAGTCGATCCCGTGGGGCGCGTGGGCGATGCCGCTGCTCCACTGGGCGAGCTTCCTGCTGGTGCTCTACTTCGTGATGATCTGCGTGATGGTGATCCTGCGGCGGCAGTGGGTGGACAACGAGCGGCTGGTCTACCCGCTCACCCACCTGCCTCTGGCGATGGTGGAGGGCGAGGCGCGGCCGGGCTTCACGAATCCCATCCTGCGCAACGGCTGGCTGTGGGCGGGCTTCGCCATCCCGTTTGGCATCGGCAGCTACATCGGCCTGACGCGCTACGTGCCGGGCCTCCCTCCGTTTGAGGTGGTGACTGAGTTTCCCATCTTCCGCGGCGCGGGCAGGATCATCTTCCGCCTGAGCTTCCCGATGATCGGCTTCACGTACATGCTGAGCACGTCGCTGGCGCTCAGCCTCTGGGTGTTCAACCTCGTGACGACGTTCGAGCGGGCGGGTCTGCGGATGGTGGGCTACGAGGGGATCGAGAAGCTCGATCCCTACAGCCAGAGCGGGGGCGGCCCGCTGCTGTGCCACCAGTCGCACGCGGCGCTGCTGGTACTCGTGGTCTTTGGGCTGTGGGTGGGGCGGCGGCATTTGCGGGCCGTGCTCGCCAAGGCATTCGGCCGCGGGAGGGACGTGGACGACAGCGACGAGATCCTGTCCTACAGGACCGCCTTCTGGGGGATGGTCGGCGGGCTTGCGTACGTGACGTGGTGGCTGCACCGCAGCGGGATGGACCTGTGGGTAGCCGCCGCGCTGGTGGTCGTGTCACTGGCGACGTTCCTGGGCGTGACGCGGCTGGTTGCGGCGGGCGGGATGGCGGAGACGCGAGCGCCGATGACGGGCTCGACGGTTCTCGTTTCGGCCTTCGGGTCTCAGACCCTCGGGGCGCGCAACCTCGTGCCCTTCGGCATGACCTACATTTGGATGGGCGACATCCGCACCTTCGTCATGGCCTCGGTCGCGAACGGCCTGAAGCTCGTGTCGGAGGTACGGGACCCGCGAAGGAAGCGGGTCTTCTGGGCCATCGGGCTGGCGATTGTGGTGACCTTCGCCGTCTCGGTGGCCATGACGATGTGGATCGCCTACGACAAGGGCGGGGCGAATGCCAACCGCTGGTTCTTCGAGAGCGGCCCCACCCTGCCGTTCCAGTACGCGACGCGGCTCATCAAGAACCCCGAGGGGCCGAACGCCAGCGCATACCTCTTCGGCGGCCTCGGCGCCGTCGTGATGGGTCTGCTGCTGTTGGTGCACCACCGTTTCGTGTGGTGGCCGCTCCATCCGCTGGGGTTCCCCATCGCGAGCCTGTGGCTGACCGATCAGCTCTGGTTCAGCATCTTCATCGCGTGGGCGGCCAAGACGATGGTGCTGCGCTACGGGGGCGCGGACCTCTACCACCGCACGCGCTTTTTCTTCCTCGGCCTCATCCTCGGGCAGTACACCGCCAGCGGCCTCTGGATCGTCCTCGACCTCTTCACAGGCAAGGTCGGCAACTCGCTGTTCTGGATCTGAGCCGTCGGCAGGGGAGTGGAGTCCACACTTGCAGACGGGCCTCGCGCTGACTACCATGGTCGCGTCGTGCGACACGGGACCCGCAACGAAGGAGAACGAGCATGGTGAGATGGGCAATGGCCGTGGCGATGGTGCTGGCGGGGCTGCTGGCGGCGCAGGCCGGGGGCCTGAACGAGCCGCCCGAGGGCTTCACCGCGATCTTCAATGGCAAGGATCTCAGTGGCTGGCACGGGATGCGGCACATGGACCCCCGCAAGCTCGCGGCCATGACGCCCGAGCAGCGCGCCGAGATGCGCGAGAAGAGCCTGCCCGACGTCCAGAAGCACTGGCGCGTCGAGAACGGCGAGCTCGTCAACGACGGACACGGCGCCTATCTGACCACGGACAAGGACTATGGCGACATCGAGCTGCTAATCGACTACAAGACCGTGCCCAAGGCCGACAGCGGCATCTACCTCCGTGCCACGCCCCAGGTGCAGATCTGGGACACCACCAAGGAGGGCGGCAAGTGGCGGATCGGCGCCGACAAGGGCTCGGGCGGCCTGTGGAACTGCTCGAAGGGCAACCCCGGCAAGGACCCCCTCGTCCACGCCGACAAGCCCTTCGGCGAGTGGAACCACTTCCGCATCCTCCAGCTCGGCGCCCGCACGTCCGTGTGGCTCAACGACAAGCTCGTCGTGGACCACGCCGTGATGGAGAACTACTTCAACCGCAAGCTCCCGCTCGCGCCCCGAGGCCCCATCCAGCTCCAGACCCACGGCGGCGAGATCCGCTGGCGCAACGTCTTCCTCCGCGAGATCCCCGCCGATGAGGCGAACAAGATCCTCCGCGAGAAGGACGGCGACGGCTTCACGCCCATCTTCAATGGCAAGGACTTCACCGGCTGGGCCGGCCCCGTGCAGAACTACGAGGTCAAGGACGGCGCCCTGGTGTGCAAGCCCCACAAGGGCGGCACCATCTACACCAAGGAGGAGTACGGCGACTTCATCGTCCGCTTCGACGTCAAGCTCCCGCCTGGCGGCAACAACGGGCTGGCCATTCGCTACCCTGGCAGTGGCGACACCGCCTACGTCGGCATGTGCGAGCTCCAGGTGCTCGAGAACACCCATCCGCGCTGGGCGAAGCTCGACCCGCGGCAGTTCCACGGCTCGGCCTACGGCATGGTGCCTGCCCATCGCGGCTTCCAGCGGCCGGTGGGCGAGTGGAACTACCAGAAGGTCACCGTCAAGGGCTCGACCATCCAGGTCGAGCTCAACGGCACGATCATCCTTGACTGCGACCTCGCCAAGGTAACGAAGACCATGGGCAACCGCCCCCACCCAGGCAAGGACCGCACGAAGGGCCACTTCGGCTTCGCCGGCCACAGCGACCCCGTCGCCTTCCGCGCCATCGAGATCAAGCGGCTGGATTGACGGTGGCGCGACCGAGACAATGGATGGGAGGGCGAGGCTCCCGGCGAGCCGACGCGCGGGGGTCCTGCGACGCGGCTCGGCGGGGGCCTCGCCTTCCCTTTGCGCGCGCTGCCCTCATGGCGTAGAATCTTCCTGACTTCACAGTGCAGACGAGACCTCACGGAGGAGGTGCTGGGATGATGCGAAGGCGCTGGTGTTTGCTGATCTGCCTCATGGCCTGCGCGGCGGCCGCCGCGGCCGGCGAGATGAAGACGCTATGGGAGATCGGGAAGGCGGATAACGACTCGGCGGAGCTGGCGCTGGGGCGGAACGGCTTCCTCCATTTCGGCGCCGACGGCTTCTTCCTGGTGGGGCGGTCGAAGGCGAAGGATGACTGGCCCTATACCCATCCAGGGCCGTCGGACACGTGGGCCGGCGGGCGCGCCCACACCTTCACCATTCTCTTTGGCCTGCGCGAGGCGCCGGCCGGCGGCGGACGCCTGGTTGTCGATCTGGTGGACACCCATGCCGAGCGGCCGCCGACGCTGCGGATCGAGGTCAACGGCCGGGCCTCCGAGCACAAGTGCCCCCCAGGCGGCGGCGACGCATCCATCACGGGCAATCCCGCGGCGGGCCGCGAGCACCGCTTCGCCATCGACGTGCCCGAGGGCGTGCTGCGAAAGGGCCTCAACGAGATCCGCATCACCAACGCGGTGCTGAGCTGGATCGTCTACGACTGGGTCGGCTTCGAGACCGCC
>CAZDNN010000362.1:0-6678 GCA_964506385.1 uncultured Planctomycetota bacterium | reverse complement strand
TCGCATCCGCGCCGGCGAGCCGACGGGCACGGGCGAGACTTGCAGAGATGTGCAACTCTGCAATTATCGGTCCCGCCACCACGTAACACTGCCTGCCAGGGACCGCGGTCGCCCGTCTGGCGGCGGGTCGGGCCGACGGGGCCGCGACCCTCCTGGCGGGCGGACGTGGCGCGGCGGATAACGCCACTGTCTCTCCGTGGGCGGAGTCTGCCCCAGACCCGGGAGACCATGGCTCGGCGTTCCGGGTCGCCCTCGTTTTCGGTTCGGCTCCCGACCCCTCCGCAGGCTCAATGCGAAGCGATGGTCCCGCTTCCCCGGCGCTCGAGAGCTGAGCGCGGCGGCTGTTCACAGGCGCCGCGGCGGGGCAATCGAGGACGAGGACGAGTGAAGAAGGAAATCCAGCATCCTGGGTGAGACTGCCGCGTGCGGGATTCGTTTGACATGGGCGGACGGGGTGGGTACCATAGGGCATCGTTGGTGGAACCCGGCTCTCTGGGCGCCGCGCCCGCCGCGGCAGGATGGAACGAGGAATGAGGCTGGACGGCTCCGACGCAGCGAGTCTCTTCGAGAAGTACGGCGGCCTGACCTACGACGACTTCAACCTCCTCCCCGGCCACATCGCCTTCGGCCTCGATGAGGTCGATCTGGCCGCGCAACTGACCCCCAATATCCGGCTCAGTCTGCCCATCATCTCCTCGCCCATGGATACGGTGACCGAGAGCGAGATGGCCATCGGCATCGCGCTCCTCGGCGGCCTCGGCATCATCCACTACAACAACACCATCGAGGAGCAGGCCCACCACGTCTGGCGGGTCAAGCGCTTCGAGAACGGCTTCATCACCGAGCCGGTGACCCTCTCGCCCGATCACACGATCGCCGATATCGACCGCATCAAGGACGAGCTGGGCTTCGCCGGCATCCCCATCACCGAGGACGGCACCCTCGGCTCCCGCCTGCTCGGCATCGTGACGAACCGCGATATCGACTTCGAGCCCGACCGCACCAGGCCGCTGCGCGAGGTGATGACCACCGACCTGGTGACAGCGCCACAGGGGGTGACCCTCGCCGAGGCCAACCGCATCCTCCGCGAGAGCAAGAAGGGGAAGCTGCCGATCGTGGACACTGAGGGCAGGCTCGTCTCCCTGGTGTCCCGCACCGATCTGCTGACCAACGAGGAGTTCCCCCTCGCCTCGAAGAGCCGGGACAAGCAGCTCCTGGTCGGCGCCGCCATCTCGACCCGTGACGCGGATCGCGAGCGGCTGGCGGAGCTGGTCCGCAATGGCCTCGACATCGTCGTGATCGACTCCTCCCAGGGCGACTCGATCTACCAGATCAAGACGCTCGAGCACATCAAGAGCACCTATCCCGGGCTGGAGGTGATCGCGGGGAACGTGGTGACTCAGCAGCAGTGCGCGAGGCTGCTCGACGCGGGGGCCGACTGCCTGCGGATCGGCATGGGGCCTGGGTCGATCTGCATCACCCAGGTGACGACGGCGGTGGGCCGTGCGCAGGCCTCCGCGGTGTTCCGGTGCGCCGAGTACGCCCACGGGCGCGGGGTGTCGGTGATCGCCGACGGCGGCCTGTCCTCCAGCGGCCACCTGTGCAAGGCGCTGGCCGTTGGGGCCGACTGCTGCATGCTCGGCTACCTGCTGGCCGGCACGACGGAGGCCCCCGGAGAGTACTTCTACGAGGGGAATGTGCGGGTGAAGCGCTACCGCGGGATGGGCTCGCTGGAGGCGCAGCTCGAAGGCGGCCAGAAGCGTTACTTCAGCGAGCAGACCCGCATCCCGGTGGCGCACGGCGTGAGCGGCACGGTGGTGGACCGCGGGCCGCTGGCGACGTTCATCCCCCACCTGATGCAGGGCGTGCGCGACTCGCTCCAGAAGCTCGGCTACCGCAGCATCCCCGAGCTCCAGGCGGCCCTGGCGGAGGGTGCCGTGCGGTTCGAGGTCCGGTCGCCGTCGGCGCAGGCCGAGGGCACGGTCCACGGCCTCCACTCGTTCAAAGAGCCCTCGATCCCCAAGCGCTGACCCGGCCCCCAGGAGGGCCCGCCGCCCATGCCGCCCGACCCGCCACGCCGCCCGCGACGCTCCGACCGGCGCGGGGGCAGCACGCCGCGCACGAGCCGCCCGACGACATCGCGCCCCGGCGGGCGAACGACCGGCGCCATCGACCCCCTGATCGGCCATACCATCGGCGGCCACAAGATCCTCCAGCGCACCGGCTCCGGGGCCGTCACGGCGATCTACAAGGCCAACCACGCGGCCATGGCCCGCCTCGTCACCTTCAAGGCCCTCACCCCCGAGGCCGCGGCGAACCCCGAGATCCTCCAGCAGTTCTACGACACAGCGAAGCTCGCCGCGCAGGTCCACCACCCCAACATCGTCTCGATCTACGACGTCTCGACGGCGCAGGACGTGCATTTCTGCACCATGGAGTTCGTCGAGGGCCGCTCGGTGGGCGAGCTGCTGCGTGCGCGGCAGAAGATCGGGTCGGACGACGCGGTGCGGGTGGCGATCGACGTGGCCGAGGCCCTGCGGTTCGCCAACGCCAAGGGCATGGCCGGCTTCCAGCTCGACCCGGACCGCGTGGTGCTGAGCACCCGCGGCGAGGTGAAGATCCTGCCGCCGACCCTCGTCGCCGCGGGCGCCCCGGTGCTCGACGACGCCTACGTGGTCCGCGCAGCAGGCGTCCTGCTCTACGCCATGCTCAGCGGCGGGCGCGTGGACGATCTCGGCCAGGCCCTGGCCCCCGGCGCCCCGGCGGCGCTCGGGCCCATCAAGCGGGTGGCCATCGGCACGCGCAAGGACCTGGCGGAGATCGTCGATCGCATGGTCGGCGTCGAGGGCGCCAGGCCGTACCCGACGGTGGACGCCGCGCTGGCCGACCTGCGCGAGACGCTCCAGAAGGCCGAGATGGTGGAGACCCGCACCCGCACGGCCACCGAGCGCGCCAGGGAGCGCAAGCGCCACGGCTGGCTCATCGCGGGGATTCTCATCGGCGTCGGCGCCGTCTTCGCCCTAATCATCATCGTCCTTCTGGCCAACAGCAAGGCCCGGCGCCTGCGCGCCCGGCGGGCCTACGCCGAGGCCCAGCGCCAGGCCAACGCCTCCATCGAGCAGGGCAAGGAACTCTGGGGCGAGTGGTGGAAGAACCCCAGCGACGGGCTCTGGGGCAAGACCCTCGCCGCCTACGAGCAGGCGAAGACCCCCTACCAGGACTACATTGCGGCGTACCGCAACGCGCCCGAGGCCCAGCAGGCGCAGACCTGGCTCGGCAGCATTCAGAAGGCTATTGATGACATCAAGGTCAAGGCCGCGGACCACGTGCGGGACCTCAAGGAGCGCAGGGCCTACAAGGCCGTCCGCGACGCCTTCGAGGCCGAGGTCGCCCGCAAGCTCGAGACCGGCGGCTCCATCGACGAGGACGCCTGGCGCACTCGCTACGCCGACCTCCGCAACCAGTTCCCACGCTCCCCGTGGATCGACCAGCGCGTCCGCTACATGCTTCAGAATCTCCGGCCCGAGATCCAGCGCGCGGAGATGAAGATCGAGGTCAACAAGCTCATCAATGACTTCCGCGAGGTCCACCGCCCCAAGCACCAATACGGCAAGGCCCTCGCCGCCTGGGAGGCCTTCCGCAAGAAATACGACAAGATCGACCACGTCCGCAAGGACGCCCTCACCAACGCCCAGACCCAGACCGACATGATCAAGCGGGACGCCCGCGTCCAGGCCGCCCAGATGATGAACAGGGCGAACTACCTGGCCAAGGAGAAGAAGGACTACGCGAAGGCCCGCGAGATCTACCGGCAGATCATCGACAACTTCGGCATCCCGCGGCACGTCGAGAAGGCCCGCGAGGCCCTCGCCAAGCTCCCGAAATAGCCGCGCAGCCCCTATGGCCATCGACATCGCCAACCAGCAGAGCCTCTCGCCCATCGACGAGGACGGTATGCGCGCCGCCTGCACCAGGCTCCTGCGCGCGCACGGCGCTGAGGCCGGCCTGAGCATCTGCTATGTCGATGACGCGGCCATCCGCCAGCTCAACGCCCAGTATCTCGACCGCGACGAGACGACCGACGTCCTCGCATTCCCCCTAGGCGACGAGACGGGCCCGGGGGAGCCGCTGCTCGGCGAGATCGTCGTGTCGGTCGAGACGGCGGTCCGCGAGGCGGCTGCCCGCGGGCTGCCCGTCGGCTCCGAGATCGCGCTCTACACCATCCACGGCCTCCTCCATCTCCTCGGCTACGACGACCGCGAGCCGGACGACGCCGCGCGCATGCGCGAGGCCGAGCGCGAGGCCCTGGAGGCGGCGGGATGGTGAGATGACTCGGGCTTCGCCCGACGCGGCACGACGCCGCGCCCTGCCCCTGTCCTTGGAGGTCGTGCATTGGATCCGGCGACACTAGCCGGCTTGGCCGTGTGCCTGGCGGCGTCCGTGTTCTTCTCGATCACGGACAGCGCGCTCACCCACTTCTCGCGCTCGGGGCTGGACGATCTGGCGGATGACGACAGGGCGCGGGAGCGCCTCCGGGGGCATCTCGAGCGGCGCCACCGCTATCAGCTCGCCTGCTTCACGATCAACGCCATCGCCAACGTCCTCTTCGTGATCCTGCTAGCCAAGTCGCTGCTCACCCACCAGCGCAGCGTGGGCCAGTACCTGGCGGTCGTCGGCTACGCGCTGCTGGGCATCCTGGTCGTCGGCGAGGTCATCCCCCGGGCCTGGGGCCGGGGCAACGCGGACCGCTGGCTGGCGCGCTTCTTCGGCCTCCTCCACTATGTCGAGCTGGCCATGCGGCCGCTCACGGCGCTCCTGGGCGCCGTCACCGCCATCGTGGGCCGGGTGGCCAACGTCCCCATGGAGCGTCCCGAGGCCGAGCTCAGCGACGAGATCCGCAGCGTCGTCTCCAACGGCGAGAAGGACGGCGCCATCGAGGAAGAGGAGCGCGAGATGATCGCCTCCATCTTCGAGCTCCACGACCGCGACGTCGCCGACGTCATGACCCCCCGCACCGACATGGTCTGCATCGAGGCCGACGCCACGGTCCAGGAGCTTCGCACCCTCGCCGTCCGCTGCGGCTACTCCCGCATCCCCGTCTTCGACGGGACCCGCGACAACATCATAGGCATCGTCCACGTCAAGGACCTCCTCGAGCGCGACAACCCCGCCACCACGGCCCGCGAGGTCGCACAGCCCCCGACCTTCGTCCCCGAGACCAAGAAGGTCAGCGAGCTCCTCCAGGAGCTGCGCGCCCAGAAGGTCCACCTCGCCATCGTCCTCGATGAGTACGGCGGCACAGCCGGCGTCGTGACGCTCGAGGACGTGGTCGAGGAGATCGTCGGCGAGATCGAGGACGAGTATGACGACGAGACCCTCGGGCCCCTCGTGCCTGTGGACGACCGGACCGTCGAGTGCTCGGCCCGCCTGCCCATCGCCGACCTCAACGACGCCATAGACATCGAGCTGCCGGAGAACGAGGGCTACGACTCCGTCGGCGGCTTCGTCTTCGCCGAGCTCGGCCGCATCCCCGCCAAAGGCGAGACCTGCCGATGGCGGCACGTCGAGTTCACCGTCCTCGACGCCACCGAGCGCCGCATACGCCGCCTCCGAGTCACCGTCCACCCCGACGCACCCACCGACACCGGGCTGGGCTGAGCCGCGGCCTCTCCCTGTTGACTCCCCCGACTCGCGCGGCTATAATGCCGGAGGCTCCTCCTGGCACAGCGAGGCGACACTACACGGAGCGGGCACGTGGGGCTCTGGCAACGGCTTTTCGGTGCGGCCTTGACGCTGCCTGGGGCGGAGACGTACGGCGACTACAGGGTCGTCGAGAAGGTCTCCCAGGGCCGGCTATCCACCCTCTATCGCGGGGCGCACGTCGAGACGGGCGAGGAGGTGGCCATCAAGGTCCTCTCCGACTACGCCTGCAAGGTCGCCGACAAGCTCACCCGCAAGCTGCACAAGGACTGGGAGGGGTCCCGCGCGCTCAGGCTCGAGCACCGCCACGTCGTCCGCACCATTGAGGCCGTCAGGGAGCACGGCCGGTACTACATCGTCATGGAGTTCCTCTCCGGCGGCACCCTGTCGGACCTGGCCCGCTCGCACGCGAAGAGCATCGAGGGCCGGCGCATCGAGATCATGCGGCAGGCCGCCCTCGGCCTCGAGTACATCCACTCCCAGGGCATCATCCACCGCGACGTCTGCCCCCGCAACGTCATGCTCAGCAGCTACGGCGTCGCCAAGTTCATCGACCTCGGTGTCGCCGCCGAGCGCGGCGACCGCATCCGCAACACAGGCCAGCGCACCGGCCGGCCCGCATACATGGCACCAGAGCTCATACGCACCAACCGCTTCAACGACCAGACCGACGTCTACGCCTTCGGCGTCTCCCTCTACGAGATGGCCACTGGCCAGCGGCCCTTCAAGGTCCGCGACCACGACCCCTTCCGCGCACTCTCCAACATCCTCAACACCGACCCCAAGCGCCCCAGCCAGATCCGCCCCTCCATCAGCCCACGCCTCGAAGAGATCATCCTCACCGCCATGGCACTCAAGCCGAAGAAGCGCTTCCGCACCATGACCGAGGTCCGCGAAGCACTCGAGGGCGTCGACGAGGGCGACCTCTAGCAGTCCGTGGCAGAAGTCCTTCGCAGACGAGTGCGAGGGATTCGGGCC